>NZ_JBZFUM010000006.1:0-90342 GCF_058314535.1 Streptococcus sp. ELY_125
AAACCATTTTATCAGCTATAGCTGATAGGAGAAACAAGATTCCTAGAAAATCTCTAAATTATCAAACACCTTATCATGTTTTTCTGAGTCAGGTGAAACTGTCCAACTTAATTTGACAATTTAAGAGACTAAAACTATAGCAGCCCCCAGTCTGCGATAGTTCAAACACTATCTTAGACTGGTTGAGATGAGTAGAGACGAAGGAAGCTATCATGGTTGGTTACCTCGCCCTCAAATGTATGGACTAATCAAAATCAATCTGTACAGATACCGACTGTACAGGAACGTCATAAAAGGGATCCTCACGACGCCCCAAGAAATCTCTAGCCTGCTGAGGGAAAGAAGCGTAACTGAGCACATCTTCTTCGCTCTTAGCATAATCCGCGATTTCTTGACGCAAATCTGGCAATTGCGGTTCAATCAGATCGGCGGGGCGGACAGTAATGACTTCTTCATCGCCGATAATAAGCTGTTTAATCTTGTCATCAATGGCTGCTGGTGGACGCCCATAAAGTCCACGGACATAATCTTTAATCTCGTTTGGAATGACTTTATAGCGTTCCCCCGAAATAATATTCATGAGCGACTGGGTCCCAACCATTTGAGACAGTGGGGTTACTAGCGGTGGGTAGCCCAGATCCGCTCTGACACGAGGAACTTCAGCCAGAACTTCTTCATAGCGATCGGCTAGACCTTGCTCTGTTAGCTGACTGAGCAGATTCGATAACATACCGCCTGGAACCTGATAAATCAAGGTCTTAGGTTCAACATCCTTGACTTTAGGATTTAGGAGACCTTCTTTGCGGTAATGATCACGTACTGTATTAAAGTGAGCCGCTGCTGTTTCGACTTTTTTAAGGTCAACACCTGTTTCAAAGCCAAGTTCTTCGAGAGCGATAACCAAGGACTCCGTGGCTGGCTGGCTAGTTCCACCGGCAAAAGAAGAAACTGCCGTATCAATAATATCTGCTCCCGCCTCAGCTACTTTGAGGTAGGTCATTTCTGAGATTCCACTAGTAGCATGTGTGTGTACTTCAAGAGGGAGGTCTACTGCTTCCTTGATTTGTTTTACTAGCTCATAACCAGTCTGCGGCGTTAAAACGCCAGCCATGTCCTTTATACAAAGCGAATCTGCTCCGATTTCAGCATACTGCCTAGATAGATTAACAAAGTAATCTACCGTATGGACGGGACTGGTGGTGTAGGAAATAGCAACTTGGGCATGACCTCCGGCTGTTTTAGTAGCTGCTACAGCTGTTTGCAGATTGCGAGGATCATTGAGAGCATCAAAAATACGAACAATATCTATTCCATTTTCAACTGATTTTTGGATAAAGGATTCTACAACATCATCAGCATAATTGCGATAACCAAGCAGATTTTGCCCACGCAATAACATCTGGAGTTTGGTGTTTTTCACATGCTTACGGATGGTGCGCAGCCTTTCCCAAGGGTCTTCATCCAAAAAACGCAGACAGGAATCAAAAGTAGCTCCCCCCCACATTTCTAGGGCATGATAACCGGCTTCATCTAAAGTTTTTAAAACAGGGAGCATCTCTTGGGTAGTCATGCGCGTTGCAATCTGACTTTGCTGACCATCTCTTAGTACGGTTTCCGTAATACGGACTTTTGTCATTTCAATCTTCCTTTCATAAGGTATAAAGGACGCCTGCGGATTAAGCAAAATAGGAGATTTGACGAAGATGCTGGCATCTGGGAAAATCTTTTTGCCCAATCCTAGCTTGATTTTATTTACTTTTGATTGAGTAGGTTAACAATGGCACTTTGCACCTCTTGAATACTGTGCTTGCGAGAACGTCCACAGACCTTGGCGTCTTCTCTACAAATATAACAGCTTCTCGTAGGCAGCCCTAATTCTGTGCGACTTATGGCCTGGGCGCGATTGGTCTGTAAACTGAGCACATCCAAATCTAGTAAGCGTCCGATGGGAAGCTGGATCTCAAGAGCAACCATCCTTTGCTTTAGTTGCTCTGGCTCTAGATTGCTGACGAGATAGTATTCCCAGCCGGTCACTGATGTCCTAAGTTCCTCATAGACAGCTTGTAAACCGCTTTTTTCTTGCTGAAGGTGCTCGACCAGCTGAGTAAAAGCTCGGTTTAAAACCTGAGAGGTTTTAATTGGACCGGGGATATTCATAGTGGCGCAAAGCAGAGAGTGAGACTTATAAGTTTTCAGCAGTTCTGTCTGTTTACAGCTGCGGTCTTCACGCGCAGCCAGCATATCCTCCAAGCCTACTTGTGGTCCATCGAAGACTCTTTCGATACTTAGCTTTTCAGACATTGCGGACTACATCAATCAAGCTGCCATCGCGATACTCAATAAGGGCTACAACCTTGTCCCCATATTGGATAGGATCTGGATTACCAACAATCGCATAAGCCTTTTCTTTCAATTCTTCGATTGTGAATTGCGGTACTTTCAGGTCCTTAAAGTGTTCTATTAAATCGGGACGATTAGGATTGATGGCAATGCCCACTTCTGTCACAATGACATCAACACTGGTTCCGGGTGTAATGACGGTGTTAACCTTATCAACAAAGGTAGGAATGCGTCCGCGCACAAGAGGTGAAATGACTAAACTCATTTTGGCTGCGAAGGCCGTGTCACAATGGCCGCCTGATGCCCCGCGGATAACGCCATCTGATCCAGTCATAACATTGACATTAAAGTCTGTATCTACTTCTAAGGCCGAGAGCACACAGGTATCCAATTGATTGATCACAGAACCTTTGCTAAGCGGAGAGGCATACATATTAGCATCGATTTCATAATGCTTTTCAGCATTGCTGTCAAGCGATACGGCCGAAGGATGGTCAAAGTCCTGAACGTCCATAATTTTATCAACAAGACCTTCTTCCAGCAATTCTACCATGGCATTGGTGATACCACCGAGAGCAAAATTGGCTTTGATACCATCTTTAAGCATCTGCTCACGCATAAAACGCGTAACAGCTAATGAAGCTCCACCCGTTCCTGTTTGGAAGGAGAACCCTTCTTTATAGTAAGGAGAACCGGTGATAACCTTAGCCGCATACTCGGCAATGAGCAATTCTTTAGGATTTTTGGTGTAACGAGTTGCACCCTTAGCGATACCTTCGGGATCCCCAATCGCATCTACAACAACGACGTAATCGACATCTGTTTGCGGAATACTGATTGGCGTATTAGGGTAAGATACTAAGGTATCTGTAATGATAACAACCTGATCTGCGTACTTAGCGTCAATCATGGCGTAGCCCAGTGAACCACAGGTTGCCTTTCCTTTTGTTCCGTTGGCATTACCATAAGCGTCAGAGCTCGGAGCTCCTAAGAAAGCGACATCAATATGAATATCATCAGCTGCAATCGCACGGGCACGTCCTCCATGGGAGCGGATGACAACAGGGTTCTCCATGATTCCTTCTGAAATTGCGGCCCCAACCTTATCGCGCAGACCACTGGACGTGATATTAGTAACAACGCCATTTTTGATGTGATCGATCAAGGGAGCATGAACATTGGCGATAGAACTTGGGGCGATAGAGATATCTTTAATCCCCATCTTAGCAATTTCATCCAAAACCATGTTCATCACATAGTCACCTTCACGAAAATGGTGGTGGAAAGAGATAGTCATGCCATCTTTTAGTCCTGTTTTTTCAATCGCTTCACGGACAGAAGACAAGAGCTTGTCATCAGCGGGCTTCACTGGTTTCACCCGCCGACTGGATTCTTGATAATCTTTAATATGTGCCAATTCCCCTTCAAATACGCCGTAGCGCTCAGCATATTCTTGAGGAATATCACGACCTAATTTATTTTCTACCATTTTAAATATCCTCCTCGCTTAACACTCCAGCAGCCTTGGCCAAGGTAATAACACGTTCGGCGCGCTCAACAATCGGTTTATCAACCATCTTACCCTTGAGCGAAATAACACCAGAACCCTTGCTTTCTGCCTCACGAATTGCCCAAACAACTTCTTTGGCATTTTGAATTTCTTTTTCTGTTGGCGTATAGATTTCGTTAACCAAAGGAATTTGGCGAGGGTTGATAACGGATTTTCCATCGAATCCCAGTTGCTTAATTAAGCGCACTTCGTTTTGGAAGCCTTCGGGATTATTGACATCTGAGTAGACCGTATCAATCGCTGCAATGCCAGCTGCACGGGCAGCATGGAGAATCATGCTGCGAGCAAAGAAGAGCTCTTGACCATCGGGATAGCGACGGGTCTTCATGTTGGTTACATAATCTTCTGCACCTAAGGCAATACCGATTAGACGATCAGAAGCCTTGGCAATGGCTGGGGCATTGAGGACACCTTCGGCAGACTCGATAGCAGCCATCATCTTAGTACGGCCGATTTCAATACCGTTGTCACGTTCCACTTTCTCAATAACTGTTTCGACATCAATAATGTCTTGGGCTGTTTCCGTTTTAGGTAGACGGACTACATCGACGCCAGCAAGAACGACAGCCTCAACATCCAGTGCGCCGCAGGTATCCAGACCATTCACCCGGACAACTGTCTCTACCTGACTGTAGTCAAAAGTCTTAAGAGCAAAGTGTACCAATGCTCTGGATGTATCTTTTTCTTTTAAGGAGACCGAGTCTTCTAAATCAAACATAATGGAGTCTGCGCCATACAGCGGAGCATCCCTAAGCATGGCTGCATTGGCTCCGGGGACAAACATCATTGTTCTTCTTAAGCGTTCCATGCGTCAATCTCCTTCCAGTTGTACTGCTCTACTCCTGCTGCTCTGTGAACTGCAGCAAGCGTACGCGCCTGAATGGTACAATCCAAAGCTCCCTTATCAACCGCTTGAACAGCAGCTGACTGGACATCTAGCTTGTTCAGTGTTTCTTGGATAACTGTCCTAATCTGCTGACCAAATTGCTTTTCAACACTGCTTTCCAATTCAATAGAAATACCATCATTACTCGGACTGACCGTTACCATAATATCACTGGATTCCAGTGAACCGGCAACAGCTGTTTGTTTAATATTCATAATTCACCTCATATTACTATAATATTAATATGCGGCGCAGGTGAGACAATCCCACGAGTGTCGCGTATGATAACTAAGCTATTTTTTTACTGGAAAAATTTTGAGCAGCAATTCCGCAGCAGCATACAAAATTCCCAACACAATGAAAACTCCAGCCATACCTAAGCCCATCAGTTCAAAGGCTTGAATTAAATCATCTATTGACATAATAATCTCTCCTCACCTTTTTTAACTAAAGAATGACAGCAGCAAACCACCTGCAATTACAGAGGCAATTTGCCCTGATACATTGGCACCAACTGCGTACATCAAAATAAAGTTCTGTGGATCTTCATCCGTTGCCATTTTTTGGATAACCCGACTGGACATGGGGAAGGCGGAAATCCCGGCAGCACCAATCATCGGATTGATTTTCTTGCGGCGGAAAATATTCAAAATCTTAGCAAAAATAACCCCTCCGACAGAGTCCATAATGAAAGCGACTAGGCCAAAAAGAATAATCATGAGGGTCTGCACATTTAAGAACTGATCGGCCTGCATTTTAACTGAAATCGTTAGCCCCAAGAGAATGCTGACAATATTAACCAACTCATTTTGGGCTGTTTGCGATAAACGATCTAAAACACCACATTCACGCAAGAGATTACCAAACATCAGAAAACCAACAAGCGGTAGAGAGATAGGTGCGATAAAACCTGCAACAATGGTAATAACAATTGGAAATAGAATTTTAGTTAATTTAGAAACATCTTCTGCCTTATAGGTCATACGGATGCGACGTTCCTTTTTAGTCGTAACCAGCTTAATGGCAAAAGGCTGGATAATAGGAACCAAGGCCATATAAGAGTAGGCCGCGACCGTTATCGGCCCCAGTAATTTAGGGGCCAGCTGGTTGGCGACAAAGATTGAAGTTGGCCCATCAGCAGCCCCGATAATTCCGATAGAAGCGGCTTCTTTAATATCGAAACCGGCCATGACAGCGACAACGACAACAAAGAAAATCCCAAACTGAGCTGCCGCGCCAAAGAGCAGCATAAATGGATTCTGTAGCAAGGGGCCAAAGTCAATCATGGCTCCGATACCGATAAAAATCAAAAGAGGAAAGAGTTCCGTGTTAATCCCTATCTTAAAGAGGATATCAAATACACCTTCCTGTTTAACCCCGTTAACCACCTGAGTTAGAACCCCAGTTCCCGGGAAATTAACCAGCAAGGTACCAAGTCCCATGGGGACTAAGAGGGTTGGTTCATATTCTTTCTTGATCCCCAAATACATCAAGATGGCTCCAATAACCATCATAATGATTTGAGGAAGAGTGATGGAGGTAATTCCTGAAATTAAAGTGTCCACAAATCCACTTCCTTTCTTGTTATAGGTATTTAGGCAATCGTAATAAGACCGTCACCGGCATTAACGACTTGCCCTTCTTTTACATGAACGGCAGAGACAGTGCCCGAAGCATTAGCCACAATTTCATTCTCCATTTTCATGGCTTCCAGAATCATGAGGGGTTGATTTTCTGAAACGGTATCACCTGGGTTAACCAAAATTTTGAGGATTGTTCCCGGCATTGGCGCTGGCATGGCATCTGCCCCCGCTGGTGATGAAGCAACTGGATTTGGAGCAGGTGCGGCTGGAGCGGGTTCAGTCGGCTGAGGCGCGGCTACAGTTGGTGCTGGAGCAGGTGCGGCTGGGGCTGCTGGACTAGCGCCAATTTCTTCCATTTCAACCAGATACTCTTTCCCATCTACAGAGATCTTAAATTTACGTAACATAAGCAATGTTCTCCTTTATTATTGGTTTTGGTTTTTCTTTTGGTAAATCGCTTTAATAGCGAGCTGACTGTCTGTCCGTTCACCGGCAGCGATACTGGCGGCAATCAAAGATAGCGTCTTAACTTCTGGATTGCGCTGCCAAACTTTCTTGACCACAAATTGACTATCAGGATAATCACCAGCAGCAATGGCTGATGCTAATATACTGATCAGTTCGATATCTTCTGGGGCAGCTGGAATAAAAGCTGGCAAAGGCTCCCAGCACGACTCCTCCCCTGACTGACTCGTGTTGTCATAGACTTGTTCACCGCTGGGGTTAGGATTATCCGCCTTGCTGTGAAATAAACGCTGAAAAATGCCCATGACCGTCCTCCTTTCTCCTTAAGTATAAAATGAGAGGGGCAGTGCCCATTAAGGCTTCTATACATTTTGATTATATAATGATTTAGCGGTTTCGCATGCTTTTTTTGTGTTTTTTCTAGCAGATTTTTATGTTTTTTTTGTGTTTTTTCAGAATAATAGGTCTTTGTTTCTGAAGCGCTTTCATATATACTAGAATTGTTTAAGAAATTTCTACATCGTAAATAATTATATTAATCAAATAAAAGGAGCACTGCCATGTTACTCACAATTTTAGCTTATGCTATGATTATCGTTTTCATGTATGTTGTTATGAGGAAAAAAATGTCTCCGCTAACAGCATTGATTATGATTCCACTTGTCGCAGCAGTTATTGCTATTCTGACAGGGGTCGTTGATTTACAGGCCGACAAAGCCTTCGTCGAATTTCTCGGTGATGATAGCATTTCCAAAAATCTAACGGCCATCGGTCCAATGGTTATGTACGGGATTAATAATACGGCACAAACTGGTATCATGCTGCTATTTGCCATTCTGTATTTCTCTATCATGCTTGATGCCGGCTTGTTCGATCCCATTACAGAAAAAATGATTCGCTTTGCCAAAGGGGATCCATTGAAGGTCTTGATTGCAACTGCTGTCGTTGCCGCTGCTGTATCCCTCAATGGTGACGGTACAACAACAACACTGATTTGCTGTTCAGCCTTTTTGCCAATCTATAAAAAGCTGGACATGCGGATTATGAATTTGGCTGTTTTGATCATCCTGCAAAATACAATCATGAACCTTCTGCCTTGGGGCGGACCAACAGCACGCGCTATGTCAGTGCTCAATGTCGGAGCTGAAATCCTCAGCTACTTAGCACCAGGTATGATCCTGTCTGTCCTCTATGTTATCTTCTTTGTTGCTAGAAGCATGGGTAAAAAGGAACGTAAACGGTTAGGAATTTCCGAATTATCAGATGAAGAAATTTCTGAACTGACCAAGGTCACAGACCCAGAGGTTCTAAAGATTCGCCGTCCCAAGAACTTTATTTTCAATGCCCTCCTGACCGTTATCCTTATCGCTTGGCTGGTTGCCAGTTCATTTGTCCCTGCAATTGAGATGCCATCACTTATGCTCTTTGCAGTTGGTACCTGTATCGCATTGATGGTTAACTACCCTAACTTAAAAGATCAATCTAAACGTATTAGTGAAAATGCCGGAGACGCTGTTCAAGTTGTTATTCTGGTCTTTGCTGCTGGTATCTTTATGGGACTTTTCCAAGGTACTGGTATGGCTAACGCCTTAGCTACAAGCTTTACAGCCATCATTCCAAAACAATTAGCCGGCTTCTGGGGCTTAGTGATTGCCTTTATCTCCGCTCCTGGTACCTTCTTTATATCCAACGATGGCTTCTACTATGGTATCATGCCAATCTTGGCACAAGCGGGTGCTCAGTACGGCTTTAGCAATATGGCTATGGCCTTGGCATCGCTGATGGGACAAGCTTTCCACTTGCTCAGTCCTCTGGTAGCCTTTATCTACTTGCTCCTTCGCCTAACAGGACTGGATATGGGGGAATGGCAAAGAGAATCGGCTAAATATGCTGTGGTTATCTTTGTTATCTTTGTGGTGACTATTCTGGTAATGGGCCATATGCCTCTCTACATCCCTCAGTAAGAAGCTTGAAGCTAAGTCTCTCACCTGTTTGTGTTCCCTCTTGTTTTCAGCCGTGAAAAAACGCTCCAGTGGAGCGTTTTTTGAGTGCTTATAAATAGTTCGGAAATTGGTTAAGATTTTGTCTTAATAACTCTAATATCGCTTACTCTTTATTCTTGGCTATTGGCAGTCCCAGTAAAAATATTTATTCTCTAAATGCTCCCCTTGCTATGCTTCCTATCTTTCCTCGAATTACTTAAGAGCTCCCTAGGGGTAGGAAAGGAAAAGCATTTTTCTATAAATTTCGTTATAATAGAGAAATAACACCTTACAAGGAGAAAGAATGTCTCAAATTATTGAAGCCATAAAAAACAATTTGGATTTAACCAAAAATGTTCCCTTGAAAATCTCATTTTATGAGGCTTTAAAAAAGACTATTATTATGAGTGAGATTCCTGCGGGTGCACGCATCAATGAAAAAGAGCTCTCAGCGGCTCTCAACATCAGCAGGACACCAATTCGCTATGCCTTAAGCGTCTTGGAGGAGGAAAAGCTGGTCGAACATATTCCCAAAAAAGGCATCATTGTGCGCGGTATCAGTCTTAAGGATGCCATAGAAATTTTCGATATCCGAAAGGCTCTTGATACCTTGGCAGCTACCAAAGCTATGTACTTAATGACCGAGGCCGATTTTGCAGACATGGAAAAGATTCTAACCGACTGTGAGGGCTTTATTGACGATGGGGACGTGGAACAAATCCTACAGAACTTCAATCAGTTTAATGAGCTCATCTATCAAAAGAGTCAAATGCTCCGCCTGCGCGAGATTGTGCTGGAACTGCAGACCTACCTTAGATATTTCCGAGAAATCTCAATCGGTTCTCTGGAACGACGTAAGCAGGCGTTAGCTGAACATTGGATTATCTACCGCGGGATGAGAAATAAGGACGTTGAGCAGATTACCTTAATCACGCACGAACACCTTAATTCTTCCCTGAATTTTATCATGAAGGAAATGGAAAGCAGAAAAACATGACTGATACAGATTTAGCTGTTTATGCCTATGCAGCTAGGCAAGCGCTGCTTTACGAGCTAAATTTGAGCCCTAAACCCGGACTGGTAGACCGCTTTGATAATGGAGCTCACAAGGATATGACCTATGCTAGTTTTATCGCGAGTATAGAAGCTCTGTTTCCCTTTTTCGAGCGCTATATTCAGACTGGTTGGCACTATGCCTCTGATAAGCCTCAGTTTATCTTTGAGCGTTTACGTTCCATCGGTATAGAAGCAGAAAAAGCCATGTTTCAAGCTACAAATGGGGTCAATACCCATAAAGGAGTCAATTTTTCTCTGGCCTTGCTGCTGGGAGCAACCGGTATTTATCTGGCTAAGAATGACTCTAAGACCAAATGTGTTACTTTTACCCCTCAGACAAGCCAAGATCTTGCCCAACTAGTTCAAACGATATCCGCTCAGGCTATACAGGCCGATTGGGAGCAGTTAGATACAAAGACCAAGCTTAGTTATGGGGAGCGTCTGTTTCTTGATTACGGCATTAAGGGACCTCGCGGGGAAGCTGCAGCAGGCTTCCCAACCCTGATTGATAGAGCCCTGCCTTTTTTTCGACAGGAGCTAAAAGCAAAGCAGGATCCGGAATGGAGTCAGCTAAGACTGCTGCTTTACTTAATGTCTCAACTTGAAGATGGCAATATCATCCATCGAGGCGGGCTTGAAGCTTGGCAGCTGGTCAAAAAAGAATCCCGTCTTTTATTGCTTAGCGAAGACTTGAAAACTTCAAAAAAGCTCTTAAGACAAGAATTATCGGACTATAACCAAACACTGATTGAGCGCAATCTCAGTCCCGGAGGCAGCGCTGATCTGCTAGCCTTAACACTTTATTTTGCTTTTTTAGAACGATTATTGTAACCCTATACAAAATAATGAGCCCTTTCACTGCGTGAAGCATCCTCCAAAAGTTAAATTTTCTATCTAACTTTTGGAGTGCACTTCAGCGTTAAAAGAGCTCTTTTATAAAACGGTCACAAGCCATCTGACAATAAAAGGCATGATAAGAGTCGTGTAAATAGTTCGGCTAATTTGCATACCGGCTATTTTAGGCATATCTCCGCCCAGTTCTCCAGCTAACAGGGAAATATCTGTTGCCCCCGCAGGAGAGGAGGCAAATAAGGCCGACTGTAGATCAAGCAAACCAGTTTTATAAACAAGAAAACCAAATAGACCATTAATAAGCAGATAACTGGCTAATAGAAGAAGGATAGGAATCAATAAATGAAACATTCTAAATAAGCTGGTCTGGGTAAAATTAACCCCTATCAGCGCACCTGCAACAATCTGCGCTAGGTAACGAATAGAAATGGAGAGCTGCTTGGTGTCCCGCAGTATTTTCAAGACACAAGAAAAAATCAGGGAGAAAATTAAGGCGCCTACAGGAATGCCAAGCCACCACCCTAGCAGGCCTCCCAAGCTAGCGATGCAGAGAATTAAGGCATTATTTTTCCACTGCTGGCTCTTGGTCAGCTCGGTTCTTATGTGTGTTGACAACTGTTGGGGAGGAGCGGAGATATCTGCTTTAGAAGCAGTCGGCGAGATGGGCGTTATTTTTTTAGTCAACCAGGCTACCCAAAGCGGTAAAATAATTAGAATGCCGATCAGCCTAGCTGACTGCAAGGTAGCTACAATGTCTGACTGAGCCCCCATATCAATACTCATCAAGGAGACATCAACAATCCCTCCCGGTAAACAGCTCAAAAAGGCGGTTACTGGATCTAGCTGAAAGAAGGCTATAAATACTAGTCCTACAAACACCATGTTAAGTGTGAATAAGCCCATCAAGCCAGCAATAGGTTTAGCCAGATGCGGAAGGTTGCGCAGGTCTGATTTAGAGACTTGCTGGCCGATATAGGCACCGCTGACAATTTGGGCAAAGATTTTTGCGCCAGAAGCAATAACCATCTGTCCCGTTATGATAGAAACAGTAGCGACGGCTATCATGCTCCCCACCATAAAGGGGGCTGGAAGGCCAATTTTTTTCGCCAGTACACCACCAAGAAGTCCTACTGTCACTGTTAAAAAAAGGTGCCCTATCATCATTTTCGCCTTCCCATCATTTGATTCTGTATCTTTATCTGTCTCAATTATGACATATTTTGAAGGACTTATAAAGTTAGCTGTGTACTAAAAGTGTTTTAAAAAGAACTAGCATTGAAAAGCTGTTTTTAATAGTGGTACAATAAGGCAAAAGCCAATAGAGGAGGATAGGCTGATGTCAACTGATACCATTTCAAAGATTTTTCCCTGGGACACTGCTAGCCTCAAAAAGATCGATGAACTGTTAGAGCGAGAAGGACTTAAGCGAGACGCTCATCTCGATTATACCTGCGCTATTTTTAATGAGAACCTTGAAGTAATTGCGACGGGGAGCTGTTTTGGAAATACGCTGCGCTGTCTCAGCGTCGATCATCGTTATCAGGGAGCTGGCCTGCTGAATAAAATCGTCACCCATTTGGTTCAGGTTCAATGGGAACGCGGAAACACCCATTTATTTCTCTATACTAAACCCTGCACAGCTAAATACTTTGCGGATCTGGGCTTCCATGATATCGTTAGATTGCCTCAGGTAGTTTTTATGGAAAATAAAAAGACAGGGTTCAAAAACTATCTGTCAAGCTTAGAATCATCTCCTAACCCAGAAGCACAGACAGCTGCCTTAGTCTTAAATGCCAATCCTTTTACACTGGGGCACCAGTATCTGATTGAGCGGGCTGCAGCCGAGAATGACTACCTGCATGTCTTTATCGTCAGTGAAGATACCAGCCTGATTCCCTTTAAAATCCGTAAGGACTTGATTAAACGGGGAACTGCCCATCTGGACAATATTATTTACCATGACACAGGGGATTACATCATCAGTCGTGCCACCTTTCCCAGCTACTTTTTGCAGGAAGAAGAAGCGGTTATCAGAGGACAGGCCTTGATCGATGTTAATATTTTTATCCAGATTGCTAAAGGACTAGGTATTTCTAAACGCTATGTCGGAGAGGAACCTCGGAGTTTTGTGACTAATATTTATAATCAAATTATGCAGGAGGAGTTGCCCAAGGCTGACATTGACTGCCTGCTTGTCCCAAGAAAAACAACTGCTGACGGACAAGTCATCAGTGCTTCTACAGCTCGCCAAGTTATCAAAGAAGGACAACTGGAGCGCCTAAAGGATCTGCTGCCAGAAACTAGTCTCCATTACTTTTTGAGCGCTGAAGCGCAGCCTTTGATTTCAAGCATTCAAAAGGCTGAGGAAGTCATTCATTATTGAGGTCAAACTATTTTTGACTCATAGGGGGAGATAAAAGCTTTAGCAATAAGCTAGCTTAAAAAACTAGGCTAATTATGTTACAATAAAATGAATACTTTCACAGGAGAAAATCATGGATAACAAACTTACTATCGCCCGAGAAATCAAGGCTGTCCTGCCTGATTTAGCGGTTGAAGATATTATTAGTCTACTGGAAACCCCTAAGAATTCGACCATGGGAGACTTGGCTTTTCCTGCTTTTTCTCTGGCTAAAACCCTGCGCAAGGCACCGCAGATAATTGCCAGTGATATTGCTGAAAAAATTGATAAACAACCATTTGATAAAGTTCAGGCTGTCGGCCCTTACGTTAATTTCTTTCTTAACAAGAAGGACACTTCTCAGGCAGTCTTGGCTGAAGTTTTGCAAAAGGGAAAGGGCTATGCCGCCCAAAATATCGGTCAGGGACGTCATATTACTCTTGATATGTCTAGTCCTAATATTGCTAAGCCCTTCTCCATCGGACATTTGCGTTCAACAGTTATCGGGGACAGTCTTGCTAAGATTTTTGAAAAGATTGGTTATCGGCCTGTTAAAATCAATCATTTGGGTGACTGGGGCAAACAGTTTGGTTTATTAATCGTTGCTTATAAAAAATGGGGAGATGAGGAAGCTGTCAGAGCCAATCCCATCAATGAACTGCTGCAGCTCTATGTTCGTATCAATAAGGAAGCCAAGGAGCACACTGAGCTCGATGAGGAAGCTCGTGAGTGGTTCCGCAAATTAGAGGCTGGAGATTCGGAGGCTATTGAACTCTGGCAATGGTTTCGCGATGAAAGTTTAGTTGAATTCAACCGCCTCTACGATGAACTCCAAGTCAGCTTTGACAGCTACAATGGGGAGGCTTTCTACAATGATAAAATGGACGAAGTGGTTTCTCTCCTAGAAGAGAAAGGGCTCTTGCAGGAGTCTCAGGGGGCTCAGGTTGTCAATCTTGAAAAATATGGCATCGAACACCCTGCCTTGATTAAAAAATCTGACGGCGCCACCCTTTATATCACTCGTGATATCGCCGCAGCACTTTACCGCAATCGTACCTATGATTTCGCCAAATCTGTCTATGTCGTTGGAAACGAGCAGGCAAGCCATTTCAAACAACTCAAGGCGGTTTTAACAGAGATGGGTTACGATTGGGCAGACGATATTGTTCATGTGCCTTTTGGCCTAGTCACAAAAGATGGGAAGAAGCTATCAACTCGTAAGGGCAACGTTATCCTTTTAGAACCAACGATTGCAGAGGCTATCAAGCGGGCCCAAGAACAAATCAACGCTAAAAATCCTAACCTGCCTAATAAATCGGAGGTCGCTCACGCTGTTGGTGTGGGAGCTATCAAATTTTATGATCTTAAAACAGATCGTCTCAACGGTTATGACTTTGATCTAGATGCTATGGTTTCGTTTGAAGGAGAGACCGGCCCTTATGTCCAATATGCCTATGCTCGGATTCAATCCATCCTTCGCAAAACGGACTTCAAGGTTGATCCAGCAGCTGACTATTCCTTAGATGATGCTGAAAGCTGGGAAATTGTCAAATTAATTCAAAATTTCCCAGCCACTATCAAGCGAGCGGCCGATAATTTTGAACCATCTGTCATTGCAAAATTTGCTATTAATCTGGCTCAAGCCTTCAATAAATATTACGCTCATACCCGTATTTTAGATGACAGTTCAGAACGCGACAGTCGTCTAGCCCTCAGCCACGCGACAGCCACTGTCCTCAAAGAAGCTCTGCGCCTCTTGGGGGTTGAAGCGCCTGAAGAGATGTAAATTGATGGCCAAGGCTTTGCCCTCATCCATAAAATGCTGTGAGCTCTTACAGTTGCGATATAATGAAGCTCAAAAATACTATTAACCTAGAAGGAGCATATTTCTCCTCCTAGGCTTTTCTTTACTTTCTCACATTAAACAGACTTTAAAAGATAAAAAAAGAGCCTGACCAAGTGAACAGCTCCCTAAAAGTTAGAGAAAAAATCTAGTGATTGGGGGCAGGTCAGTTTAGTTTGGTCAGGTTCTATGATTTTGAATAAACGAATAAACTCCTAACACCATTTAAGCTCTCGATCACTCACTCCTTCTTTTTAGTCACCCATCTGGCAATTCCAGCAACTAACAGTACTGTTATTAGGATAAAGGCAACAATAGCTACCGTAGCACCTACCGCATCAGGTAAAGGACTAAGTCTATTTATTAACCGAAGAACGGAAAGAGTGGCGATAAGGAATAAGGTAGAGGATTCAATCCTAATCAGTGAAACTATCTCATTATCAATTGCCCATAAAAACCCAGGGAAGCACAGCAGGGTTATTGCCATTATAAACAGGTTTGAGAGTTTCTCTTCACCATTGTTAAGCAATGTCATCATAAGGACATTTGATATAACGATAAGGATCGTACAAATCGTAAAAGAACTTTTTCTTTTCATGATAGCCACCTCAGCTTTTGGACAAATTTAACGCTACCTTGTATTGCGTGATAGCCAGTATATAAACAGAACAGTTTCACTCAAATCGATCGGCCTGTTATTGTAAATGATTTTACTAGAATCCTCAAGCTAGTTCAGAATCATTTGACAGCAGGCAAAAATTATTTGGCAAAAGCAACAGGCACTTGATTTGAACTATACTAATCTTCCTCAGCAAAACGGCCTAGGATGTGGACATCTTCAGCAATGGAAACAAAGGCTTCAGGATCGCTCTTATGCATAACCTCTTTAAAGTCACTAAACTCTTCACGAGTAATAATTGTAATCAAGACAGCTTTCTTTTCATGATTATAGGTGCCTTCAGCATCGTTAATCAAAGTAACACCGCGATGGAGCTGCTTATGGATTTTTTTGATAACGCGCTCAGGCTGGTTGGTTACTATCGTTGCTTGCATTTTCTTTTGCTTTGTGAAAAGAGCATCAGTCATCCGACTGGAAACAAAAATGGTAACCATTGAATATAAGGCATACTGCCAACCAAATAATATACCAGCAAAAACCATGATAAAACCATTAACAATCAACGAAATGGAACCAACATCACGGCCTGTTTTCTTGCGAATATAAAGGCTGACAATGTCAGTACCCCCGCTAGAAATGCGCGAGCGCAAACCATAGCCTATCCCAATTCCCATAATTAAACCGCCAAAAATAGCATTGATTAGGGGATCTTTGGTCAATGTAACCTGGGGCATTATCTGGATAAAGAAGGAACTGACGGTTACTGTGATAAAGGTAAATATTGTGAAACGGTGGCCAATCTTAAACCAGGCTAGTAACATTAGAGGAATATTGATGGCATAAAAGGTGATCCCTACAGGAATGACAAAGCCGACAAAACGCTCACTGAGTGCAGATAAGACTTGAGCTAGACCAGTCGCCCCACTTGAGTACACATGTCCCGGTTGAAAAAAGAAGTTTACCGCAATACTAGAAAGAATTCCGTAAAAGAGCGAGGCCGAGATTTTCTCAGCGTACTTCTCACGGGAAATACTGCGGGCCGCATGAAGCAGACCGACCTTTTTAGCTGCCTTACCAACAGCATATTTAAATTGTCGCTTAGGCTGTGTTTTTTTATTCATGGTCTTGCACTTGCAGAGCTAGTTCTTCCAATTGTTTATCTGCTACAAGGCTCGGTGCCTGAGTCATCGGGTCTGAAGCTTTGTTGTTTTTAGGGAAGGCAATAACTTCACGAATATTGTCTTCGCCAGCTAAAATCATGACAAAGCGATCGAGTCCAATCGCTAAGCCACCATGCGGTGGGAAACCGTAATCCATAGCTTCCAACAAAAAGCCAAATTGCTCCTTAGCTGATTCTTGGCTGAAGCCAAGAGCCTTGAGCATACGCTCTTGCAAGTCTTTTTGATTGATACGCAGACTACCGCCGCCTAGTTCGTAACCATTTAAGACAATATCGTAAGCTACCGCACGAACCCTGGATAGATCACCTTCCAATTCATAAACCGATTCTTCCGTTGGCAGTGTAAAAGGATGGTGAGCTGACATATAACGCCCTTCTTCTTCTGACCACTCAAACATTGGCCAGTCAACTACCCAAAGGAAATTGAAGGCAGAGTTGTCAATCATGTCAAGATCCTTGGCTAGACGTATACGCAGACCACCCAGCGTTGCGTTGGCAACCTCAAGCCTATCTGAAACAAAGAGAACCAAGTCGTTGTCAACTAATTGTAAACGATCTGTCAATGCGCCTGCAATATCTGTTAGAAACTTAGCAACTGGACCTGTCACTTCACCATTTACAAGTTTAATCCAAGCTAGACCTTTAGCGCCGTACTGCTTAGCCACTTCTGTTAATTTATCGATGTCTTTACGGGAGTATTTATCGGCGGCATCTTTCACTACGATAGCTTTTACAACAGGTGCTTGAGAGAAGACCTTGAATTCAATGTCCTTAACAAGATCTGTCAAGTCTTGTAAAAGCATGTCAAAGCGTGTATCGGGCTTATCTGAACCATAGTTGTTCATAGCATCATCGTAGCTCATACGAGGGAAAGGAAGCGCTACATCAACACCTTTGGTCTCCTTCATGACACGTGCGATCAAGCCTTCAGTAATATCTTGGATTTCTTGCTCATCAAGAAAGGAAGTTTCCAAATCAATCTGTGTAAACTCAGGTTGACGGTCCCCACGCAAGTCTTCATCACGGAAACACTTAACTATCTGATAGTAACGGTCAAGCCCAGCGTTCATTAACAGCTGCTTAGTAATTTGTGGGCTTTGCGGCAGGGCATAAAAGTGACCTTGGCTGACACGAGAAGGCACCAAGTAGTCACGCGCTCCTTCTGGTGTTGACTTGGTCAGCATCGGTGTTTCCACATCGATGAATTCCAACTCATCAAGGTAGTTACGCACACTGTGAGTTACCTTGGCGCGCAGCTTGAGGTTACCCAGCATATTAGGGCGGCGGAGATCCAGATAACGGTAACGTAAACGATTTTCATCGGTCATTTCCGCATCATCTTTAATTTCAAAAGGTGTTGTCTTAGCCGTATTGAGGATAGTCAGTTCACTGACTTGGAGTTCAACCTGACCAGTTGCAATCTTATCATTAGCCTGCTCACGGCTTTGAACAGTCCCTGTTACCTCAATAACAAATTCACTGCGCAGACTTTCAGCCTTAGTCATAACGTCGCTAGACACTTGTTCAGGATTGATAACCAGTTGCATGATACCTTCGCGATCACGCAAGTCAATAAAGATTAAACCACCGAGGTCACGGCGGCGGGCAACCCACCCTTTAAGGGTAATCTGACTTCCAATATGGTCACTGCGAACATGACCAGCATACATACTACGTTTCATACTTTGAGACACCAAGCCCAAAACGGCTTTATCCTTTCTCCATCTGAGTTTTTACATTCTTATCTATTATAGCAAAAAGCACACTAAAACCCCACCCATCAGGCGGAGTTTTTCACTTATTTCCCAAATGCAGCAATCAGAGCGCTGGTATCAACAAACTCATCCTGAAACTCTTCAATCTCGTCAAATTGGTACTCTGCCTCATCTGCCAGATGATTCCAACGAAAGCCATAGACGTCCTCAATCGTGACACCCCACTCATCTGTTTCCTCATCGTATTGCCAGCCTAGATAACGCTCGGCTGGCTTGAAGACCAGAATAACCTTTTGGTAGTCATGGTCCCACTGCTGTCCTAAAAACTGCTGACACATAGCGTGATCGCCGGCTCTCTCGCCATTGAACCATGGGATATCGTGTTTATCCAAATAAGCAATCATCTTCCAAAACTGTTCCTGAAAGCGGATAGGCAGACTGCGATCGAAGCCTAGGCTAAAGGTCTGCTCTTCTTTTAACAACTGTTCAATACTTGTCACTGAATTCTCCTATAGGGTTACCCTTTTTTCTCTCTTATTCTTGGAGTTTAGCCAGAATGCCAGCAAAGTCTGTAGTAATTTCTTCAAAACTGGCAACAACTTCTTGACGTGTTTGGTTGTTTTTAATCGCAACTTTACCCGTCTCAACTTCGCTCTCACCTAAAGTAATGACAGTCTTAGACTTGAAAGCATCTGCTGATTTGAATTGTGCTTTAATCTTGCGTCCCAGATAATCACGCTCAGCCTTAAAGCCTTGCTGACGAAGGGCCTCTACCAACTCAAGCGCCTTAAGATTGGCACCATCACCAAGAACAGCCATATAAACGTCCAAGCCTTCATCAATAGGAAGCTCAACACCTTGTTTTTCAAGAACGAGCAGGAGACGCTCAAGCCCCAGACCAAATCCGAATCCCGGTGTTGCTGGTCCGCCAAAATATTCAACCAAGCCATCGTAGCGACCGCCCGCACAGATGGTTAGCTCTGATTTATCAATGGTTGTGATGAACTCAAAAATCGTATGATTGTAGTAGTCGAGTCCGCGCACCATGTTGGTGTCAATGACATAAGGGATAGCCAGAGTCTCTAACATCTGGCGCACTGTATCAAAATGCGTTTGACTTTCTTCATCCAGATAGTCGAGGATGGAGGGCGCATTCTCAACAGCTAACTTGTCTTCCTTCTCCTTAGAATCCAGCACGCGCAAGGGATTTTCTTCTAAGCGACGCTGACTGTCTTTAGACAGACTCTCACGCATGGGGGTTAGATAATTGATAAGTGCTTGACGGTAAGCCATACGGCTTTCAGTGTTGCCAAGACTGTTGAGATGGAGGGTTACATTCTTGATACCAAGCTGTTTAAACAATTGATAAGCCATAGCGATGGTCTCCACATCAGTTGCTGGATTGCTGGACCCAAAACATTCTACTCCAATCTGGTGGAACTCACGCAAGCGCCCGGCTTGTGGACGCTCGTAACGAAACATGGATCCGATATAATACATCTTAACAGGCTTTTGCACCTCAGGCGCAAAAAGTTTGTTTTCCACAAAAGAACGCACAACTGGGGCCGTTCCTTCCGGACGCAGAGTAATATGGCGGTCTCCCTTGTCATGGAAGTCATACATCTCCTTGGTTACGATATCGGTCGTATCTCCGACTGAACGGCTGATTACCTCATAGTGCTCAAACATGGGGGTTCGGATCTCGCCATAGTTGTATTTTTTAAATGTTTCACGTGCAACATTCTCTAGATACTGCCACTTACTACTCTCAACTGGCAGAATATCCTGCGTTCCCTTAGGTTTTTGAAGTTTCATATTTTATGATACAAAGGTCGAAAAGAAAGCGACTGAAAGAAAATTAGGAAGACAATCAGCCTTATGACTAGACTGGCTTGTCGATTTTCTGGGCTTTCCGACCGTGTTCAATTCCTTTTTCACAGTCTTTGGACCTTTTCCTTTCTGTACAGACTAAAATCCCTATCATTTTATCATTTTTTAGAGGATTTTGGGTTGGATATCAGAATTTTTTTCAAAACTTCTGTCAAGTAACTTTACTTTACAGAAATCTTATGATAAACTGTTAGAGTTGATTTAAAATCAAGATTAATCTATTGGAGGAAACATACAAATGGCAGTACCTGCACGTCGCACGTCAAAAGCGAAAAAAAACAAACGCCGCACACACTACAATTTGACAGCTCCAGCTGTTAAGTTTGACGAAACTACTGGAGATTACTCACGTTCTCACCGTGTATCCCTCAAAGGCTACTACAAAGGACGTAAAATCGCTAAAGCTAACGCAGCTGAATAATAGAAGGGAGATACCATGCGCGTAAATATTACACTTGAACACAAAGAATCTGGTGAACGCTTGTACCTTACTTCAAAAAACAAACGTAACACTCCAGACCGTCTGCAATTGAAAAAGTACTCACCAAAATTGCGTAAACACGTAATTTTTACTGAGGTGAAATAACACAAAGAAAGCCTATGAAATCAACGCTTCAAAGGCTTTTTTCTTACTTAAAATGTGGTTTTTTCTGATTAAAAAGTGAGAGCAAACATAAGAAAGATTGTGATATACTGTTCATAGTAGTTGTATCCCAAAAAAGAGATTGTTGAAAAGGCAAAACTTAGAGAACTGTTTGATAAGCTATTAACAAAAATTTAAGCGCCTTTTTATTATAAGTCTTATGAGGCTTTTTGTATATTCAAAAAGCCCTATAATCTCCAAAGTGGATTTTACCCACTACAAAAATTATAGAGCCGACGAAACGAGCATCTCCAACTGCGGAAATGCTCGTTTTTTTTTGTCTTCTGAACCTAGTTTTGCCCATTCTCTTATTTACTAAATATAGGTTTCATGGAGTCTAACTCTCGAATATAGTGCTATGGACTGCAAAACAGCGTTAGATTATTAGCCTAGCTCTTGTGATTATTTTCATATGGACCTCTCATTATTTTTAGTTGCTTAAGAATATAAGTTTCAACAGCTTTAAACATTTCATCTGAAACTTTTCCATATTTCTGTTTACCTAAATATAGATTAAAACAGTATTCCGGAGTTTCATTCAACTCTATCAAGCTAATGTCATTAAATTTCCACAAATCTATTAAGATACCAATGGCATTTTTCTCAATAATAAAATTTTTAAAACTAGTTATATCACTAACCTCGGCCAAGACATTAGGAATTATTTTCGAATCATGTACGTATTTCCAAAAAACATTATGATGGATGAAGTGTTCGTTGAATAAAACAAATTCCTCTTTTTCTACTTCTATCAATTGAATCTGAGATTGCTTTGAAAACTGGTGTTTGTTGGAAACGGCCAATTTAAATGGAATTGCTGCTATTTTAACCAAGTCTAAATGATCGCTAGATACTTTTTTATTGGAAGCAAATAGAGCAATATCCAAATTATTGGAAGCTATTTTCTTCATGATGTCCTTCGAACCATCTTCTACTAAACTAATTTCATTTTTCACTATATTCTCAACCGTAGAGATATGCTGAGATAGATTAAAGAAACGTGATAAAGTCGCCGAGAGTCCAAATGAAATACGAGTGCTTGTTAGTGTTTTTAAGGCAGACTTACCCATGCTAAGTTGCTGAATGGCATTTTCTGAGTAAACCCTAAACAACTTGCCAGCCTCAGTCAACCGTATAGTGGAATGTGATTGATCTCTGGTAATAAGCGTAATTTGTAAGCTATCTTCTAAAGATTTAATGGCCTGACTAACGGTTGGTTGGCTAACATCAAATTGTTTTGCAACTCTAGAAAATGAATTTGAGGCGCATAAAGCATTAAAATATTCTAATTGACGTAACTTCATTCTATTCATCCTCATATTAAAAAAACTTATAGCTATGGTTGTGTTTGACTATACTATGAGCTTTTCTTTAAAATGTCAATCGTAAAGCAATTTCCATTATCAATCTAGTTCACGTGGCAGTTTTCTATTTTGATTAATCAAGTTGATCAAGTATCTTTTCAAAAATATCAATAAAAGAGGCTTGTTTTTCTTTAGGAAGTTGCTTTATTTTCATATTAAATCTTCTAAAAACAAGGCTATCTGAAGAATCCACGGTTTCTTCTAAACCGTTAAAATTGAAGAACTCCTCTGGGGTTAGGTCAAGGGCAGCAATAATTTTTTCAAGTGTCTGAATACTTAAATTTATATTTTGATTTTCGATCTGATTAATATACTTAAGTCCTAGTCCCGCTTTTTCAGATAGACCTTCTTGGCTGATCTTTTTTTTCTTTCGGTAATACCGTATTTTTGCAGCAATGTACTTTTGTAAAAAATGTTCCTTTATCATAAAGTTAGGATACTAATTTATAGGTGGTTTTATAACCCTTTATAGAATACTTTGTTATATATAAAGTACAATTCTGTGATATAATATAATTATATAGTACTTTGTTTACTATATAGTAATTTTCATCTATTTCTAAATTCAGAAAGGAGTAGCATTATGGAAAATGTTGTTGTCTCTATCTTTCGCATTGAAAGTGAAGCCTTTCAGGCCTTCACAGAACTTAAGTAGTTTGATCAGACAGATCAGACCAAGCTGGCACAAGTTGCGATCGTCAAAAACGAAGCTGGTACCATTAAACTCAAAGATAGTTTTGATCTTATAAACGCTATGGGAAGTGATTAGTTTGAAGGGGGATTAATCGGTAGTCTGATCGGAATCCTTGGTGGTTCTCTTGGCATTCTTTTGGGGTTTGCGGCTGGCGGTACTATTGGCGCTTCAATCGCTTCTAATAAGGAGTTGACTCAAAATGCGCTCATAACGACGGTTAGTGAGAATCTTGTTAATAATGAGGTGGCTGTCATCGCACTGGTTCAAGAGACCGATGAAGCTATTCTCGATAGCATTTTTGAAAAATATCAAGTTTTCATTGCTCGTTGGACCGTTGCAGAGGTTGCAGCAGAAATAACTTCAGCAGTCAAACTTCAAAAAGACTTAGCTCACCAAGCCAAAGCCCATCTCAAAGCCGATAAAAAGAAAGTACATCACGAAAAAATTGAAGAGTTCAAACAAGACCTCAAGGAAAAATTTTTAAAATATAAGCCCTAAATGCTTCACTTTAAATAGTTTTATAAATCTTTAACGAATGGAGAATGATCATATGTCAAACACAAATAACCCTCAACCAACTCGTACTGCGGATAATAAAGGATGGTTAGACTTTGGGCCTCGAAATTTAGGCCGTGACCAAGAAAACCCTGATATTCTCACTCCTCCAACAACAGACCATGGGACTCTCCCTAACATGCGCTATAGCTACTCTGATGCGCATAATAGACTCGAAGAAGGTGGCTGGGCACGTGAGATTACCATCCGTGAATTACCAATTTCTGATGAACTTGCTGGTGTCAATATGTCTTTAGCACCTGGTGCCTATCGTGAAATGCATTGGCATAAAGAAGCAGAGTGGGGCTTGATGCTTTATGGTCGTGCACGTGTAACAGGTATCGACGAGCACGGACAGTCCTTCATCGACGATGTTAAGGCAGGTGATCTATGGAATTTTGAGTCTGGGGTCGCCCATTCTATCCAAGCGCTTGAAGAAGGATGTGAATTCCTATTGGTTTTCAATGATGCTAATTTCTCTGAAAATCAAACGCTGTTACTTAGCGATTGGCTAGCGCATACACCAGACGAAGTTATCGAAGCCAACTTCAAACAAGACCACGAAACCTTGTCTTCACTTCCTGAGAAAGAAAAATATATTTTTAATGGTACTTTGCCAAAAAGTATCATAGAAGAAAAACGTCCAAACAGCGCGGGCGATACCATTCATCCATTGACCTTCCACCTCGATGATATTGATCCGATCGAAACCGAAGCAGGTCGTGTTTGGATTATAGACCAAGCAGTCTTCCCAGCAGCTAAAAGCATCGCTGGTGCAATTGTTGAAGTGGAACCTGGTGGTATGCGTGAACTCCACTGGCACCCTAAATCTTCTGAATGGCAATACTATATAAAAGGTCAAGCGCGCATGGGAGTTTTCAACTCTAATGGATTAGCAAGAACCTTTGATTTCAAGGCTGGCGATGTCGGCTATGTTCCTAATGTAGCGGGACACTATGTTCAAAATACAGGAACTGAAAAATTAGTCTTTGTAGAAGTTTTCCCAAATCCTGACTACTCAGACGTTTCATTAAATAAATGGTTGGCAACTACACCAAGTAAGACTGTCGCTGAACATTTAAACCTCTCCGAAGAGGTGATTCAAAGCTTTCCACAAGAAGCACAGCCAGTCGTCTGGTTCGACCCAGAGAAAATCAAAGTCGACAAAAATGAAAAAAAGCCTTTCTGAGCCCAGTTTCTGAAGAATTAGATATGAAAACAGATTATCTTATCATAGGCGGTGGTATAGCAGGGCTAACGCTGGCCAGCAACTTAGCAAATGCTGGTAAGAATGTCATTATCACCGAGAATAAGGACTGGGGCGGAACTAGTATTAACCGTGGTGCGACTGCTAAAAAAGCTATTTTAGCTTTAAGCGAGATCCATCATAAACTCGACTCTTTTCAAGGTATTGGTTTTAATAGTTTACCAGATATTAACTGGGAGGATATGATGTCTCACAGAGACTGGCTGGTTGAAGACCAGCGAGCGCGAGCTAAGGAAAGGGTTTTAGCCTCAGGTGCTATTACGCTTGAAGGCCAGGCAAGATTCTTAGACGATCATCATGTCATTGTAGATGATAAAATTATTTTTGCCCAAACCATCGTCCTAGCGACGGGGTCGATTCCGAGGGAGCTTGATTTTGAGGGTTCTCATTTTGTTGATGATAGTGGCAACCTTCTGCGTCTACACAGAAAACCAAGGGAAATTGCTATCATTGGCGCTGGCATTATTGCTCTTTCTCTCATTTCTAGCTTCACTGAAGCCGAGGTAAAGGTTCATGTCATTCAGCATAATCATAGAGTACTAGCTGGTTTTGATGGAGAGCTTGTCTCCCATCTAGTTTCACGGTTGGAACAAAAAGGTGCCATCTTTCATTTCGAGGCAGAACCCACTAATGTTGAGCGACAATCTGACGGCTATCAAGTAAGTCTATCAAATGGTGAAGAACTTATTCTTGATGGAATCTACGATGCTGCCGGGCGTATACCTCATATCCACCACTTAGACTTAGAGAAAGCGGATATCCCATATACAGAGAAGGGCATTCAAATAAATAACTTTTTACAGACAGCGAAGCCTTGGATTTATGCTCTTGGAGATTGTTGTGATGCACCAGTCCCGAAATTAACCAGCTATGCTGATTTTCAGGCCAAATATCTAGTGGACTATCTTCTGGGAGATATCTCAACACCGATTACCTATCCTAAGGCCTCTGCTGCCACTGTATTTAGCATTCCAAAACTCGGACAGGTGGGCATTTCTGTCAAGCAAGCTAAGCAAGATTCACAGCACTACCTTGTCAAAGATATAGATATGAGCCATTGGCAAAATTACCGCAGACTCCGTGATGATCTGGCTCAAATCAAGTTAATTATTGATCGCACCACCACGCATATCGTTGGTGCAGAAATATTAAGTGACTCGGCAGATATCATGATCAATTATTTGGCTATTTTGATTAATTTAGAAGCTAGCTTTCAAGATGTACAAGCCATTATTTTTGCTTACCCATCACTGGCAACAGATTTGTATGGGATATGGACGTGACAAGGAACTCACCCTCAGGTGTGAATTCCTTTTTAGCTAGATTAGAAAGGTAAATATGAACTCTACATTAAAACAGGACACAGTTATCGCAATGGCTGTTACTTTTACCGGAGGGGCCATTGATAGTTTTTCCTATAATTATTTCAATCATACCTTACCACTAACACAATCAGGAAATATGGTTCTACTAACAACTGATATAGTTAACAAAGACTGGTCTGGCATCTCTACTAAATTGTCCTCACTTTTTGCTTTTATCTTAGGAATTATTGTTGCTAGATTTTTTCATAAAAAATTCTCATCAATGACTTGGAAATTACACATGCTATTCTATTCTTTAATATCATCCTTATGGACCTATTTACTTATGGAGCATGTAGACAAGCCAATAGCTATCCTTCCTGTATCTTTTGGACTTGCATTAACAGTCACAGTATTCGACAAAGTGGGTAATCACAACTATAACAATTCTTTTACAACCGGAAATATTAAGAAAATGATTTTAAACTGGGCAGACTTCATTTTTATGAAAGATCCCCAAAATAAAGAGTCTGCTATTTTCTTCACTAAAATTGTTCTATCTTTTATTACTGGCGCACTTTTTTCAGCAGTAGCGCAAAATATTTTACTGGATAATGCTTTATTTTTATTAGCACTTCTTATTCCAGTTATTATAATTGCTCTCTTTATGACACCATCTCAGTCAGAAAAGCGGTAAAATTCATTGTTTTGATACCAGCGCCACCAAGTTTTCCCTTGACTAACATTCTTAGTGCCTAAAGTCTCCATAATGACCTTATTAGATTTACCCGCTTTTTTCATTTCGATGCAAGCATGCAAACTAGTTTTATCTCTAAAGAATAAGCTTTTTTGACCACTTAAATTGTCAAATTAAGTTGGACCTGACTCAGAAAAACATGATAAGGGGTTTGATAGTTTAAAGATTTTCTAGGAATTCTATTTCTCTTATCAGCTATAGCTGATAAGGTGTTTTGTGAAACACCTTTAAAATCCATTTGCTTAGGTAGTCCATATCTCCTTAAAAGACCGTTAGAATGCTCATTAAGGCCTCGTTGCCCAGGACAACCAGGATCCGCAAAGAAGATATCAATATCATGTTGATTTGAAATGGATTTCCAGTTAGAAAATTCTTTTCCACAGTCAAATGTGATGGACTTGAACAGATGTTTGGGAAATCGGGAGAGCCAGTGATTGATTGAGTATTCAATATCACTAGCTTTTCTTCCTGCGGTTTGAAGCGTGATAATGGCTTTGGATTGTTTCTCAACTAGAGTAATCACCGCACTCTTGTGATTCTTACCAACGATGGTATCACCCTCAAGATGACCAAACTCAGTGTCAAAGTCTGGATAAACTGTCGACCTTTCACGGATGTCTCTACGAAAGGCTTGCTTCCCTCGTGTTTCTTTTTTCCCATTGGGGTTGCGTTTTCCCTTCCAAGGGAGCTCTTGTTTGTCAAAGATCCCTCGATCAGCTAAACGATAGAGAGTCCGCATCGAACAAGCAATAACATCAGCGTAAACGCCCTTGATGACATCTAAGCTCCAATCCCGTTTCAGATGATCATCAATGAGCTTTTTCTCAGACTTTGATAATTGTGTTTGTCGACGGCCACAGCGCTTTTTATTCGTTTTGTACTGGTCATAGTAATCATAGGCTGAGTGACCTTCTTTTAGAAAGTGGATGACCTTGTAAATGGTTTGCTTAGATCTCTCTAGAGATTTTGCAATATCGCCAACTTTCTTGTTTTCTTGGTAGTAAGCCTCTATCATTACGAGTTCGTTTGTGGTAAGATGGGTGTAGGTCATTTATGGTAGTTCCTCTCAGACAAATGTGGTGTTTATCTGAGCCTATCATAAATGGCTTTTTTCTGTCTAGCTTAATTTTACAAATTGGGCCATATAAAAAACACTCCTGTTTCTAGTTTACTAAATTTCAACAGGAGTATTTTTCTTGTGTCTCAATTGTTGGGTGCAGTACCTTTTTGTTGACTATTAGTCTCAATTCTTAAAGAATTGATAAAAGTTTGGCATCAGTTGTGTAACGAGCTGTGTCGGCTCATAAAGAACGAATTTTTTAGCTTTTCTTGTTGTTAATAAGTTAGCTTCCTTTAAAATTTGCAAATGTCTGGAGACACTGGAATTACTCATTAATAAAATTTGAGCCAAAGATTGAGTCGTGCTAGGCTTATCAATGACATAATTCATAATTTGCAAGCGGACAGGATCACTTAAAGCTTTAAAAATAGTAATCAAATTTTCCGGTGTGGCGTTATAGTAACTTGGCTGCTCAGTAATATCATAAGTAATGGCAAGTCCTTGGTCGAAAGTTTCAACAAAGAGGTGAGGCCAAATAAAATAACTTGGTAATAGCATAATAGAATCACTGTCTTGCAGTTGAATTTCTTGGTCAAACGGCTTAATAACGACCAGCTCATCCTCTCTCCAATGGATGCGGTCAACCTGTAAATGATTAAACATTTCGATTAAACCGTTTTTTCTTAAAAAAGAAGATTGCTTCTGAATTTCATCTAGCAGTTTCTGCTGAATGGCTTTCTCTTCCCAAGTGTTATCAAATATTTCTTGTCGGTACCAATCAATAAAGGAAAAAAGTCGTTGGTAGACATCAGAAGCATCCTTTTTTAAATCCTTAAGCAGCTGTTTATCGTTACTCAATGAGAAATCCTTCCACTCTAATCCTTTTGCCAATGTCGGAATGAAGGAATTTTCTCGGTCACTGGTTACTTTTTCCAAATGCTCAATTAGCTGAGCAGCAGGCAACTCACTAAGAAATTTCTTTAGATTTTGTATCTCTTCTTCAATCGTTGTCGCATGATAGCGAAAATTACAAAGCAAGATAGGGGAAACACCAAGTTCATAAAAGAGTTGAAAATAGTGAAGGTTCTCATGGAAATCGTCTGTCAACTTGTCTTGTATCCCAATCACCCAGTCAATATTAGTTCCATGATGACGGGGGTTTAATAAGACATGTAAACTTCTAAACAGTTCATTTAAGGGAGAATAGACAAATTGTATCCTTTGTGTCAGCGTTTCATCCGTTTTCCGAGCATAATGGCTAAATTGAACTGTAATAGCCATGGGCATACTCCCTCCTAACGATTCGATATTTCTAGAATCGATTGATTATAGGTTGTCTTCATTGTATCATAGTTTGAGATAAAGGAGGGAAGTAAAATGACAAAACGGTTTCAAGATTCACTGATAACAGTTATCGCAGGTATGGGAATGTTGTTGTCCACCCTTGATACAGGTATTATCAATGTCGCTTTATCCTTTTTGAAGGGACAATTTCAAACGACAACTAGTATTGCATCGTTTACAATAACTGGCTATACCTTAGCTTTAGCTATCTCTATCCTGCCTTTAGGAGTATTAAGCGATAAATTTGGAAAGTTAAAGATTTCCTACTTAGGATTTGTACTTTTTGGACTGAGTTCACTATTTTGTGGGTTTGCTAATAGTATAGGATGGCTTATTGCTGGCCGGATTATTCAAGGCATAGGGGCTGCCGCTCTACAAGCTACTTCAGCAGCTCTGATTACTACTTTAGTTTCTGAAGATCGTAAAAACAGCGCTATTAGCATTTTAGGCGTTATGATTGGCCTAGGGCCTGTGCTGGGCCCGTCTTTAGGAGGTATATTACTTTCTTTAAATTTTTGGCGCTTTATCTTCTGGCTAAATGTTCCTTTTGCAATCCTCGGAATAATATGCAATCACTACCTTCTTAACAAGGTCTCCGAAGAGACTAGTAAACGAACATTAGATACTCTTGGAACAGTAGTCAATGCTACCGTGCTAGTTTGCCTTTTATTGGGATTGTCTTTGTTAAGTAAATCTAATCTGTTAGTAGTTAGTCTTATCTTAATCATATCCAGCCTGTTCCTCGGAATCATCTTTTACCATGTTGAATTTAGGAATAAACAGGCACTTGTTGATGTTGAGGGATTAAAAAACAACCCACAAGTAATCTCCTATCTTTTGCAAACGGTCGCCTTTGGTTTTGCTTCTGCCATGATATTTTTACTTCCTCCCTTTATTTTTGAACAATTATATCATTTAGGAGTGGGACAGACTGGCTTTCTTGTGCTAGGCGCACCAGCAGGATTAGTAATCTTTTCAAGGCTATCAGGGAAGTACAATGACGGTAGCAAAAATAAAGCCTTTAATCATTTAGGCCTCGGGATTATTATTGCTTCTTTGCTTTTCCTTTTGCTACTCACTCCTAGCTGGCCTTATTTCTTCTTAACTTTAGGATTGTTTATTTATGGTATTGGTGGCGGCTATTTCCAGCCTGCCAATATTGCTAGTATTATGCAAGCTAGCCCTATGGAAATGCAAGGCAGCACGGGAGCTTTACAGCGAATGGTACAAAATGTTGCCATTTCAGCTGGTTCCGCTATTGGCTCAACTTGCTTAAACCTTTGGTCCAATAATCTTTTATTAGCCACTCGAATTGGCTGGGGCATTACACTGGCTCTAGTCATTATCAGTTTAAAAGAAATGATACATTTCTCAAATCATGATAATTAAGACAATAAAAACCAGCTGTTCAGATTAAGCTGGTTCTTTATTTTTAGATAAGCTTACACATTTTCATTCTTCAGCTTCAAGAGAAGTCAGGAAGCCAGGCAATAAGCTATCAAATGTCTGTTGATTTAATTTTACAAACTTATTTTGCCCTACCTTCCTTGTATTTGTAAGGCCTGCCTCGCGTAGGGTTCTAAAATGGTAAGAGGCAGCTGACTTGCTAATAGCCAGCAGAGTACCAATCTCACCACAATTCAGCTCGTCCTGTTTCTGGTATAGCAGTCTGACAATATGTAGTCGAGCAGGGTCAGCCAAGGCTTTAAATATTTTGATTCTTTGTTCATCTTGATTTTTAGATAGTTCTTCAATAGTCATAAGATTATTTTACTATTGAATTTTTTATCTGTCAATGCTACAATATCTCTTATAGTAGTTAAATAGTTTTTTAACTATTGAATATATATAACATCTTAATGGGGTTGTCAATCATGAAAAAATACTCTCTTTTATTCTTTTTAACCATGTTCATCATTGGGACAGATACATTCTTAGTATCTCCCTTGCTGCCAACTCTAACCAAATTGTACGGGATAGATTCCTCTATTTCAGGTTGGATGGTTAGTGCATACGCTATTGGTTATGCTGTTTTCTCACTTATCTCAGGTCCAATTTCTGATGGTAGAGATAGGAAGAAAGTAATGACTTACGGATTAGCCGCTTTCGCTACTTCAACATTCCTATGCGGATTTGCAACTAGCTTCCCTCTTATGCTTCTTTTCCGCTTATTTGCAGGCATCAGTGCTTCATTTGTAACCCCTCAGGTTTGGGCATCTATTCCAATTGTAGTAGATAAGAGTCATATTGTTCAAGTCATGGGTTATGCGACTGCAGGTTTATCTGTTTCTCAAATGGCTGGTGTCCCAATTGGCGGTTACCTTGCCAGCTTTTCTTGGCAAACACCATTCTATACTATTGCAGCAGCTTCTCTTATATTACTCATTTTGATTCATGTTTATCTGCCTAAACTTGAAATCAGTCAGGCTAATAGAATTTCATTTACAGAGGCCTATAAAAATATTTTAACCAATAGAAAATCTGTGAGTTATCTTGTTGCTTATTTTGTATTCCAAACAGGTTCATTTACAGCTATCACCTTTATTTCAACATGGTTTACACATGATTTTCATATGAGCCTGACAACCATTAGTACAGCTATTATTGCTATTGGGACAGGGAACTTATTTGGTTCTCTTTTCGGCAGTCAAATCGTTAAACATTTCGGTCTGCAAAAGACATTCAGAACAGAGCTAATGACACTCACTATTCTTTATTTAATATTACCATTGGCACAGAATTTTTGGATTACTGAAATTTTATTAACGATTATTTATATTAATAATGGTTTTGTCTTCCCGTTGTTCATGACAACCCTACAGGGAACTGTCGAAAACGCACGCAGTACGATCTCTTCATTGTCAAATGCAGCTATGTACCTAGGAGAAACCATTGCCGGCATTGTTGGAGGAATTCTCTTTGTAACTTTTACAGGGTTCTCAGGAATTTCCATCTTTGCTGCTATCATGATTGCTTTATCTTGGTTGCTTTATGCACAAGCAGGAGCGTTTAAGAAAAACTAACTATAGATTCTATTGTTTTAACAATAATATTTCACACGAATAAAGAGCTTGGGACAAACGCAGTCCCAAGCTCTTTTCAGAAGCAAAAAGCCATAAAATCGCTGTTTCTAGTTTTTTTCTGCTGCTCAAAATGGAATTTTGTCTGATTGAGAGTAGACGACAAAATGTGTGTTACAATATCTTCAATAAATGTATCCAAAAATGGAAGTTATCGTATGAAATTTTTTCTAACATCTTACATAGCTGGTACAGAGAAGCAATTAAAAGATTTTTTGAAAGATTATAGTTCAAGAATTCTATTTATTCCAACTGCAGGCAATGTGGAAGAATATACAGGATATATTGACGAAGGGATAAAAACTCTTAACAATCTTGGTTTTACTCTCGATATCTTAAACATAGCTCAAGAAAGCAAGAAAGATTGTGATTTTGCTATTGCCTCTTGTGACTGTCTTTGTATAGCAGGTGGAAATACCTTCTATCTGTTACAGGAATTAGAGAAGAAGAGTTTGGTAGAACTTATTACACAAAGAATAAGAAAAGGAATGCTATATATAGGAGAGTCTGCTGGGGCAATTATCACCTCCAAGGATATTGAATATAGTCGCTTTTTGGATAACCCAAGTAGTGCGACTGCGTTAAAAGATTACACTGGCCTCAATCTCTGGAATAAGTACCTGCTCCCTCATAATAACGAATTTCCCTTCATAGAAAGTACTGCTGAAACTATTCAGACTTACTCTGAAAAATTGGACTTACCACTGATTGATAATCAGACCGCAGTTATTATAGAAAATGAGCAATTTTCAGTTGTCAGATAAATATAGCACCCCCTAGCCTAATCTTGTCAACTGTGTGAGGGTGAATCAATTGGAGGATGGATTGTTTCAGGTTGACAACTCCCCTTTACTCTATAATCTCTATTGAGTTCCAATCGAATATTGGTTAAAATAATAGAGATTTCATATGATTGGACTGTTTAAAGTGACTAGAAAGCAAGCCTTGATAACCTATTTATTAGGCAGTTTAGGACAAATCTTTATAGCTGTTATTTTTGTGACTGGTCTTGACTATCTTGGATTTGAGACTGGCTATTCGTCTGGTCTTGGGCTGGTGATGATTGCCGTGGGAGGAACTTCTTCGGCTCTTTGGGGAGCTATCATCGCTTACACCTATAAGCATATTAACTTGAAGGCTTTGTTGGGAGATTTCTTTCACATCAAACAGGATCCTAGAGATTACTTACTCGTAGGTCTGTTTTTAGTCTTGGACTTCGCTTATGTTCTTATTGGTGGGAAATTTTTGATAAATTTCTGGTATCTTCCTTTTTTCCTCTTTATTCGAGCTTTAGTATTTGGAGGAATAGAAGAAATCGGCTGGCGCTATACCTTTCAGCCCATACTCGAGGAAAAAATCCCCTATATCCCAGCTACTCTCATCACTTTTATCAGCTGGGGGATCTGGCACTTTGCCTTCTTCTATATTGATGGCAGTCTAGCAACCATGAGTTTAACCGAAAGTATGAGCTTTTGTATCGGGTTGCTGGTCAACTGCTTTATGCTGTCAGCTATTTACCACAAGACCAACAATCTCTGGATGTGTGCTATGGCCCACTCTATGCTAAATACCTTATCACAGCTAGCTTCTGGTGGGAATAGTTGGATCTTATACAGCTGCCAGGCCATTATCCTAGCTTTAGTTATTGTTATCTCTATAAAAAACAAGCCTATCGCTAATAGAGGCTGATTACGACCTTAGAATAAATTCCACAATAGTGGTGCTAATCTGCATTTTTAAAATCAATCATAAGCAAGCAGTTATAATGCTCTCCTCATGGATTCTGTACTTTTTAGAAGGGAAGAGAATTATTTATTGTTTGTGAATAGAAACTCTTTAATGGCCTTTTTGCTTAGTTTACACTATCTAGTAGTTATACTTTCAGAAAAAAATGGGGGGTATAGACCTTGGATTTTATAGCAATCGTTAATTCGCATTTTGATGAATTGAGTCAGCAAGAAAAGGGGATCATTAATTATCTCCAACAAGGATCTTTTGATCGGGATAACTTAACAAGTGAATCCTTAGCTGAATCCTGTTTTGTCTCAAGGTCAAGCATCTTTAGACTACTTAAAAAACTGGACATTGATAGTTTTGCTGAATTAAAATACCTTCTTCAAAAGGGTAGAAAAATCCCAGAAAGTGGTCGGGATAAACTGGCTTTTGATCGTGTTGTTCAATCTTATCATACTTATATTGACCAAGTTTTTAAGCACTTAAATTTAACTGAGATTGTTAATTTATTAGTGAAAATCGATGTACTTTACCTCTATGGAACAGGAAATGAGCAAAAACTGGAAATAGAGACCTTACGTCAATTGTTTACATCAGCAGGTAAAAAGGTCATCACTTTTTTTGATAAGGGAGAGTTTGATTACGTAAAAAATAGTATGACTAGCAAAAATCTCCTTATTCTGGTTTCTTACAAAGGAGAGTCAGCTGAGGGAATTACACTTTTACAGGAGAGTCAGCTAAAAAATATCAAATGTCTAGCCTTTACAAAAACATCTAGGAATACAATGGCTCAGTTAGCTGATTATTGCTTGTATGTTCCGACGGAATCCATTCCAACACCTACTCGTTTGACCTATGAAGTTAGTACCACCTTTTACTTCATTATTGATCAGTTATTCTTTGAGTATTTATCAGCCGTAGAAAGGGATAAAAGCGATGCATCTGGAAGAAGCGATTCAAAAAAATCAGGTTAAATTAACACCTATTGATTGGCAAATTTACGATTATATAACTTCTAACCCAAGGCCAAATTTAACCATTCAAAAAGTTGCAAATAATATCCATGTGTCAACAACGACAGTTTTTCGTTTTTGTAAAAAATTAGATCTGGCAGGCTTTGGGGAACTCAAAGCTATATTGAAGGAAAAGACTAGTTCTCAAAACTTCCAGAAAAGTTTTGTCCAGTCAACCTATCATGACATCGTCACTTATATCCAAAACTATGATATTAGCCAAATCAGTGAACACCTTATGACCTGTCAAGAAATCTATATTTTGGCCTTAAGCGAGGTGGAATTAAGACTTGCAAAGGCTTTTCAACGCATTTTTCTTCCTTTAGGAAAGCCCATATTTATCCTTCCTAATAAAAATGCTTTAGAAAATATTTTTTCACAGATGCGTTCACAGTTTCTATTTATTTTATCTATTGATAGTTCAGGTAATTATCCACTAATCCTACAAAACCAGTTAAAGATGGAATCTATTTATAGTGTTTTAATAAGCGATGTACGCTACCTTCCTATCATTTCTAATGAACATCTATTCATCCCTACTATCAATACTAGTTTTGTTTCAAGTGAGTATCAGTTGATGATCACTCCCTACATACTAGCTTTGGAGATGCTTTATTTGAAGTTACAATTAAAAAGATGAAACATTTTTACTATTTTAGTAAAAATGTTTAAAGTTGTGTCAAATTTTTAAAATCGTTAGAAGTTATTGTCTAACGATTTTTATTTTTTATAATAAGATTGTAAGCGCAAACAAGAAAGGAGAACAGATGATAGAACGAAAATGGTGGCAATCAGAAATTATTTACCAAATCTATCCTCGAAGTTTTCAGGATAGTAATCATGACGGTATCGGGGATATTCAAGGAATTATTTCTAGACTAGATTATCTATCAGAGCTAGGGATAACAGCGATATGGATTAGCCCGATTTTTAAATCTCCCATGGCAGATAATGGCTATGATATTTCTGATTATTTTGATATAGCTCCTGAATTTGGGACAATGCAAGATTTTAGGGAACTTATCAATCAGGCACAAAAAAAGAATATTAAAATTTTGCTAGATCTAGTTATCAATCACACTTCCGATGAACATCCATGGTTTCAGGAAGCTATAAAAAATAAAAACTCTAAGTATAGAGATTATTATATTTTTAAAGAATCAACTACTATTCCCAATAATTGGCGATCCGTTTTTGGTGGAAGCGTCTGGGAAAAACTACCAAATGAAGAAGTTTATTATTACCACACCTTTCATAAAAAACAGCCTGATTTAAATTGGGAAAATCCTCAGATGCGCGAAGAAATCTACTCTATGGTTAATTGGTGGTTAGATTTAGGAATTGCTGGGTTTAGAGTAGATGCTATTACTTTTATTAAAAAAGAGCTCAGCTTCAAAAGTATAACTCCCGATGGCCAAGACGGACTTGCTAAATGTACGAAAGTGAGTCGCAACCAAGCAGGTATTGAAATCTTTCTTCATGAACTTCAAGAGCGCTGTTTTAAGCCTCATGATGCTGTTACAGTTGCGGAAGCACCCGGAGTTCGGTACGACCAACTTGGAGAATTTATTGGCGACAATGGATTTTTCTCGATGATCTTTGATTTTAAAGCAGCTGATATTGATATAAAAAGTGGCAGTGAATGGTTTAAACGCATAAATTGGCAAGTCGAGGATCTTTTCAAGAATCTCAAAAATTCGCAATTAGCTATTAAAAAAATGGGTTGGGGGGCACCATTCCTTGAAAATCATGATCAAAACCGAGCACCAAGCAAATATTTAAAAGAAGAAGAAAAAAATCCTACCGCGCAGAAAGCTCTGGCGTTGATGTATTTTTATCTCTATGGAACCCCATTTATTTACCAAGGACAAGAGATTGGCATGGTTAATTTCCACCGTTCAGATATTGAAGAATTTGACGATATTTCATCTCTAGACCAGTATTATCGTGGAATGGAAGAAGGGTTAACACAAGAGGAATCCTTAGGGGTTATCAACTACAGAAGTCGCGATAATGCTCGAGTGCCTATGCAATGGACTGATGAGGAATTTGTAGGATTCTCAGATGTTACTCCATGGCTTAAAGTGACGGAGCACTCCTCTAAAAGAAATGTTAAGGTCCAACTTAGAGATGAGGAGAGTCTCTTACAATTTTATCAGCAACTCATTGCTATTAAAAAAGATGCTCGTTACCAAGCTTTAACATTTGGGGACATTGAATTTCTTGATTCAACAGATAAAACTATCTTTCTCTATCGACGGTACAATAACCATGAATCTTATCTAGTTGCTGTCAATTTATCCAAGAAGTCTACTCTCCTGAAACAACAGTTTGGAGAACTAGATATCATCATTGATAACAAACAAGTAGAATGGAATGGTAGTACTATACAGCTACAACCATACGGTGCTTTTTTAGCAAGGGAGGTCAAAAATGACTAATAACAAGTATCATAAAATCGCCAGTGAAATTTTAGAAATCGTTGGGGCTAATAATATTATTTCCGCAACGCATTGTGCAACACGCTTGCGTCTTGTTGTAAAAGATAAGGATAGTATTGATGCTAAAGCCATTGAGAATGTTGATGAAGTGAAAGGAACATTCTTCAATAGCGGGCAATATCAAATTATTCTAGGTGCAGGGATTGTTAATAAGGTCTTTGAAGAACTTGAGGCCATGAATATTGCTACAGTCGCTAAGGCTGAACAGGATCAATATGTTAAGTCTCAAGAAAAAGGGATCAAACTCATGATGCGTACTTTAGGAGATATATTTGTCCCCATCGTTCCAGTCATTGCTGCGACAGGTTTGTTTCTTGGTCTAAAAGGTGTTATCTTTAACGATGAGGTCTTAGCTATTTTTGGCCTATCAACAAAAATTTTTCCAGGATACCTGAATTCTCTTATATCAGTGCTGACTGATACTGTATTTGGCTTCCTACCAGCTCTTATTACCATGTCAGCTTTCCGTGTTTTCAAGGGAACACCAATGATTGGTCTTGTTATCGGTTTAATGTTAGTGGCACCTCAATTACCAAACGCATATTCCGTAGCCTCAGGTGATGTAAAAGCTATTATGGTTGGTGGATTTTTACCGGTTATGGGAGCACAGGGTTCGGTCGCAACTGCTATCTTAACCGGTTATATTGGAGCAAGAATCGAGCGGAGACTACGTAAGATTATGCCTAACTCTTTAGACTTAATTATGACGCCATTTTTAACCATGCTAGGGACCATTATCATTGCTTTGATGGGGTTCGCTCCAATTGTACACTGGTTAGAAACAGGACTTATTGCTATCACTGAGCAACTTATGAATCTACCATTTGGTATTGGAGGTTTCTTTGTAGGCGCTACCTATCCATTAGCAGTTATTACAGGGCTCCATCACATGTATGTCGTGATTGAAACCTCTCTATTAGCTAATACTGGGTTCAATCAATTAATCACACTGTGCGCTATGTATGGTTTTGCGAACTTAGGTTCTTGTTTGGCCTTTTACACATCTGCAAAAAACAAAAAAGTCAAACAGACTGTAATCGGAGCCTTTATGTCTCAATTATTTGGGGTCAGCGAACCCGTTCTGTTTGGACTGCATTTACGTTATAATTTGAAACCACTTTATGCTATGCTAGTTTCTTCAGGTTTAGGTGCAGCGCTGCTGTCTATTTTCCATATTCAATCGAATTCATATGGTTTAGCAGTTTTACCTTCGTACTTGATGTACATTTATGATAGCCATCAGTTATTTGTCTATTTAGTCGTATCTCTCTTGAGTATGGGGCTCTGCTTCATCCTTACAAAAATGTTTGCAATCCCCGAAGAAATTTTAGTGGAAGAATAAGTTTAACCCTTAGTACTAGTGCATTCTTTTAGTTCCTTTGTGTGTTAAATTAAGCTAGATTAGTTAATATGACTTAGAAGAACTTGGTAAGGGTTTTATAGCTTAAAGACTTTCTTGTAGTAGAAACTAGTTTTAATGACAGTGGATAAAATTCTCAGTATAGCATATACTGGGAATTTTTTATTATTGCCTAGAGACGACTGACGTGGGAATGGGATCAACGCTATTTGTCATCATTTATGATGAATAGCTTAAGTTGCCAAGTAAGTGATTTACAGGGCTGTTAAGTTGTGATAAGCGCTATCTTGTCGATCTTTTTCTTATTAGATATAAAATTTTTATATATAAAGCATTGACACATGCTCAAGAAAGGATTACCCTTTTGGTATAAAATATTAATACATAAGGAGAAAAAATTATGATGACTGTAAAAAAGATGTCAACTTGGAAAATCCTTGGAATCTGTCTGTTAGCTTTCTTAGCTTTTATGCTTAGCGGGGCTTCTTCTGTATTGATCTATGAAGGGTCACGATTTCTTGGCATCCCCCTTGTCAGCTATGGATTATTCGGCTTTAGTTATGTAAGCCTAGCTCTACTATCTATCTATGTGCTAGCCAAAAGAATCTGTCAGCTTGACTTTGAAGAACTTGGGATAAAGCTGACCTTCCCTCGCCTATCTTGTTTCGCTGTAGCAGTCCTTATGCCACTAGCCGTACAGTTAGGTTTGCATCTGTCAGGTGGTCAAAGTTATCTGGCCGATGATTTGTACAAAGCGATCATTATAGGAGGTTTAGCTGCCCCCATTGCCGAAGAGCTATTCTTTAGAGGATTTATGATGAGACTGCTAGAAATAAACTATTCAAAAACTGTCACTATTCTCCTACCATCCTTTGCCTTTGCAGCTTTACATCTGTTAAATGGAGCCTTGAATCCTATAACAGCCCTTCAGCTCTTACTAGCTGGAACGCTAGTTGGTATTCTATTTTCCTTGGCGACCTATCTGACTGAGTCAATCGTTAATAGTATTCTGATTCATTCTGTTTGGAACCTCATCATGGGAACGGTATTATTTAAACAGCAGTCCTTCTTATTCGGTGGTAAGTATGGCGCTGATATTTCTCCCCTCGCGATTTTAGCTTATGCCATAGCCATTGCAGCTCTATTTTATCTATCTAAGAGAGGCAAGCACCAGTAACTATTTTATGAACTCAAGATTAGTTGCTCCTACAGGGAGGATTGCTCTAATAACACAAGGAGAGTTCAAATAAGTTTCTACGTTAAAATAAGAAACTTGATAGGAGGGAACTTTTTGATAAAATTAAGTTAAAATTTCAAAGTAGATGATTGTATGGAAAGGACTATGCCTGTATCGGATATGCGCTACTACAATCAAAAATTGCATGATGTTATGTGTTGGATCACAAGTTATTTTAACGTGTCACGAAAGGGGGCTTATGATAGAATAGAGGCAGGTATTCTACGACCGTTAAACAATTGGTATTATCAATCTATCCGGCAGTGTTCTGAGGAAAGACTTTATCAGGCATGAGCTGGAATTGGGTTTGCCTGCCTTCTTCATCTCGATACAGGCTAACTTAGTTTCTAACGAATACGCTTTTTTGATCATAACAAAAACACTCCTAGTCCCAGTTCATTAGATTTCAACAGGAGCGTTTTTCTTGTGTCTCATTTTATGGGGCTAGTACCCAACTCTTTTGTTATTTTTGGGTTGATCCCACTCCCATAATGATTACTTTTCTTGTTTTGAAATTTCGTCTTCATAAAATTCAATTTTTTCAATCAGTTTCTCGCGATTTTCCAGTAATTCTGAAATGTTGCCATCCAATAACTTCAAATGGGATCCCAACAATACCAGTCTTTCATGATAGGTAGCGTCACCCTGTAAACGAAGGTCTGAATAGGTTTTGATGTCTTTAATAGGCATCCCTACTGCTTTTAATCGCTGAATAAACCGGAGCCATCTATAATCGCTCTCGTCATAGTAACGCCTGTTTCCCTCATCTCTCTTTGGCGATAGAAGCCCCTCTTTCTCATAGTATCGTAGAGTATGAATACTGAGATTGGTTAATTCTGATATTTTTCCAATTGAATAGTCCATTTTTCTCATTTCCCCCTTGACCTAGAGTTAACTCTAGAAGCTATAATAAGTATATCTCAAAAAGGAGGAATTTGAAAATGACAGCCGCTTCAAACTCATACGTATGTATTACAGGCGCTAGTTCCGGTATCGGACTAGAGTCCGCCAAGGCTTTTGCACATTTGGGATTCAATCTCATCCTAGCAGCAAGACGACAGGAGCTCTTAGAGGGATTAAAAAGAGAGATCCTTGGGTTTTATCCCAATCTAGATATTGTTGTCAAGAGCATTGACTTAGCCATCCCAGATAATGCTTATAAGCTGTATGAGGATTTAAAAGATTATCATATCTCGGTTTGGATTAATAATGCTGGCTTTGGCAGTTATGACAGCGTAGCTGACCAAAGTTTGGAAAAAATTAGGACCATGCTTCATTTGAATATTGAAACGCTGACGATATTGTCTACCTTGTATGTCAGAGACTATCAGGATACTGAAGGAGCTCAGCTGATTAATATATCATCTCGTGGGGGCTATATGTTGGTCGACAAGGCTGTGAGCTACTGTGCTACAAAATTTTATGTCAGTGCTTTCACCGAAGGACTGGCGCTAGAGATGAAAAACAGCCAGCACAAACTGCAGGCAAAAGTCCTTGCCCCAGCTGCAACACAAACCGAATTTGGGCAAGTCGCAACAAACTCCAGCACCTATGATTATGATCAACATTTCAAGCAATATCACACCGCTGAAGAGATGGCTGATTTTCTAATCCAGCTGTATCAAAGCGATAGCGTGGTGGGATTAGTGGACATCAAAGATTTTAGCTTTCACCTCAGCCAGCCACTCTTCCGTCACTAAAAAAGCCAAACAAAGACTCCAGCTGTGACCAGCTGGAGTCTCTTTTTTAAGTAACTAACGGTCGAAAATCTAGAATGGCTAATAGTTTTAGCTTAGTGATTCTCACTAGGCTGGATTTTGACATCAAATCAGTGGAGTATCAGATTAGGTTTACAAATGGTTGACAGCTAGACCTTAAAACTACTCTAAATATTTAATAAAAAACTATTGCTAAAGGAGCGCAGGGCTCAGCATTCAAATTTCCAAAAACAAGCTAGAAGATACTGAAAGTGTTCAAGTCAATCTATAGTATACTTGACGTTTGTGTCAAGTTTCTTTACAATTCATGTCCTTTCTTGAATAATTTCAATAAAACGAGCTGTAAACTGAGCAGTCAACCCCCAAAGATTTTCACCGGCTAAATCATAGAAGGGAATCTTGCGTTTATCTTGACCAAAGTCATAACTTTGACCATTAGGAATACGCTCAAAAGGAAAGTTTCCAGCTGGCTTAGCCTTAGCGATTAAATTATAGGTTTTAGGCTGAGTCGCAAGCAAGTCAGACAAAGAGAGAACAAACAGCCGCTCGACTTCATCTGGGTTCGGGGAAATAGTATGCCAATCACCAGAAATGATACCGACAAAGCAGCGAATGGTTCGACGATGGTGGACAAGATAGTCAATCTCCCCCAATATCTCGATATTATCTATTGTAACATTTAGTTCTTCGACTGTCTCGCGCAGGGCAGCCTGATAAAAGGTTTCATTCTTTTCTACCCGCCCGCCAGGAAAAGACACTTCCCCTGGCTGCGAAATATGCTTACTTCGGACTTGATAAAGAATTTGCCAATCTTGGCTAGCCTTATTCCAGACCAAGGGCAAAAGAACTGCATAGCGACGCTCCTCGCCGATGGGCTTAGGCTGGTAATGTTTAAAGATATCGAGATAGCCTGACATAGGAACTCCCTTGTTTGTTGCTTTATTTTTTACCCATAATACCATGATTAACCGTCGTTGGACAAGCCAAGACTACTATTTCCTCTTATATATAAAAATTTTGTACATTTTATTGACAAAGGCCATCAAATAGATTATGCTTAGTATATAAAAATAATATATATCAAATTTTAGGAGGTGCGTATGTCTTTTCCAGTATCATCCGTCCTCATTGAATTCTTGATTCTAGCTATCATTGAAAAGGAGGATTCTTACGGCTATGAGATTAGTCAAACCATCAAAATCATCGCCAATATTAAAGAATCAACTCTCTACCCCATTCTCAAGAGACTAGAAAAAGCTGGATATGTCACAACTTACAGCCGAGAATATCAGGGAAGACACCGTAAATACTATTCTATTACAGGAGCTGGGTTAGAGCAACTGACCCAACGCAAGCAGGTTTGGCATGACCATATTTCAACTATCGACGGCATCATCGAAGGGAGGATTAGACATGACAAGGAATGACTACTTAAGAGAGCTTGATAAATATTTAAAAAAGCTTCCCCAAGACGATTATCAGGAAGCCATGGAATATTTTACGGAATATTTTGATGAAGCTGGGTCGGAAAAAGAAGCAGAAGTTATACGGGAGCTGGGAAGTCCCAGAGAAGCCGCTAATGAAATCCTTCATAATATCCTAGATGAGAAAACCGAGCGTAACAATCTATCGCCTAAAAATAATGCGACACTGATTTGGATTGCCATTTTGGCCATTTTGGCTTCACCTTTAGCTTTTCCCTTAGCGATTACTGCCTTAGCATTGGTTCTTACTTTTGTGATTTTAGGCTTTTCTGTCATCCTTGTCTTTTTTTCGCTGGCCTTAGCTGGATTTCTATCGGGTATAGCATTTCTTATTGATGGATTTACTTATCTGCCAACTTCTCTGCCAGCTAGCTGCTTGGGCTGGGGGCTGGGATTGCTGGCTTTAGGAATCGCTGCACTGACTGTTTTAGCAGGCACGGAATTATCACGTGCACTGGGCAGGGGAATTACTAATTTGGTCCGCTGGGTAGGTAAGAGAGGAGGCCGGCAATGAAAAAGTGGAAAAAATTATTACTCGCAATAGGAATCGTGGCCAGTCTGCTTGGTTTGATTCTTACCTTCGTTGGATTTTATACCGGTGGCATTAGTGGTATCCAGCAGAAGTACCAAGGTGAACGCAGTTTTGTCAAAAAGAAATTGACTAACTTCGATACGATTAATCTTGAAGCTACTAATCCTAATTACCAGTTTTTAATTAAAACTACTGATGATAAACAGCCTAGCATTACCTATTATCAGTATAAAAAGCAGCCCATTAAAACAAAGGTTAATAATAATGAATTGACCGTCACTGCTGGTTCTCCTAACTCCCGTATCACTATTGAAATGTTTAATTTGGAAGTCTTGGGCGAACTCATTGATAGAAATGATAGAGATACAGTTGTCATCTCCCTGCCCAAGGGAACCAATATTCATGAATTGAAAAGCTCATTGAACGTTAATGATTTAAAGCTCGATGAACTTACGATTGATAAAGCTAATGTAAAGATGGCTACTGGAGATTTGTCTTTAGATAGAACAACTATAAACAAGGGACACATTGATCTCATTAGTGGCGATATGGTTACGTCTAATGCCCACTTGTCAGATCTAGCTGTATCCATAGATACTGGGGATTTGTCTTTGGACAAAACAAACATAAAAAAAGGTAGTTTGAAACTTATCACTGGGGATATGAATATTTCTAATACGAGTTTATCAGACCTAAGCTTATCCATAGATACTGGAGATATTGAACTGGATAGTGTAACTCTAAACTCCTTGTCTATTGATACGTCAACAGGAGACGTCGAGGGTGACGGTTTGACCTTTAGGAAAAATAATAAAATTTCTGTTGATACAGGAGATATCTCTCTTGCCTTGAGCGATTATCAACTCAATGTTTCTAGCCAAACAGATACCGGCGATGAGGAGCTTACGCACAAACTTATACATTCCAACACAAATTTCCTTGATATATCATCCAACACAGGTGATGTTGAAATAGAATAAAAATTCCCTCAATAGGATAGAGCGGCTGAGACAGCTATTACGACCGTCTCAGCCTCTTTTGAGTACCGATAAATTTTGATAAAACGACAATTTCGATTTTTCTCGTTTTCTTATTTTAAGACTCAGGTTTGATGCCACTAATTTGAACAGCAAAGAAGAAGATATAGACTGTTGCTGGTAGGGAATTAACATTACCCCAAGGATGATCCTACATAGAGTTTAAAAATGATATTACAAAATATGGGAATCAAAGATACTCCCAATAGGTAACGTAGCCCAGAGACTGGGCTGATTCGCAATAGCCTTTAGTCTAACTAATGTTTGTTGATCTATATTTTAGACAGTATGTCCATGTTTTTGTTATATTATATTATACAAATTTAGGGCTGATTTTCAGCATATTTCGATATTTTTTAGACATTGTGATTAAAATTATATAAAGCAAGCTAATCTTGAGAGGATAGCTCCTAAATACACCTTCATGAAAACCTGGAATTTAGACTGAGTGCCCTATCTGTAAACAGGCAGTGATACTTTAGCTCCAGTTTTTTACGGACTGGTAAAGAAAGGAGAATTTGATGACAAAAGATAATCGCAAGAAACGCACTCAAAAGGCATTAGAGCAAGCTATGGTCCAGCTATTAGGAAGCCATAATTTTGATGAAATCACAACTAGCCAACTGGCCAAGACTGCCGGTATCAGTCGTTCAAGCTTTTATACTCATTACAAGGATAAGTATGATATGATTGACCGCTATCAACAGGCTATTTTTAATAAACTGGAGTATGTTTTTGATAAACATCACAGGGATATTGAGTCTACCCTGCTAGAAGTATTTGAATTTCTGGATCGGGAATCACTCTTTGCCAGCTTGATTACCCAAAATGGAACGAAAGAAATTCAAAATTTTATCCGCCATCACCTACAGCGGCTGATTTCTTCTGATTTTTATGATAATGCACCGTCCCCCGAACGCAGTTCTATAGAAAGACTCTACAATAGTGTCTATCTCAGTCATGCTATGTTTGGGGTCTATCAAATTTGGGTGGTTCGCGGTAAAAAAGAAAGTCCAAAACAAATTACTAAACTCCTGATGAAGTTGCTACCGGATAGTAATTGAGCAAATTATCATGGAAGAAATTCTTTTTCCAAGCAAGAGATCTGTGAACTTTACTAGTTTTTGGGATTTTAGTAGGGCTCAGCCAGCCCGCCAGAATTATTAGACAATAAACCCCCGTCCAGCTGGACGGGGGTTTATAGGCCATAATATGATATGGATTAAAGCATCTTGTTGTAGAATTCAACGATCAGAGCTTCATTGATTTCAGGATTAATTTCGTCACGTTCTGGCAAACGAGTCAATGAACCTTCAAGTTTTTCAGCATCGAATGATACAAATGCTGGGCGCCCTAAGGTTGCTTCAACAGCTTCCAAGATCGCTGGAACTTGCGCTGATTTCTCACGAACTGAGATCACTTGTCCTGGTTCTACGCGGAATGATGGAATATCAACACGTTTTCCATCCACAAGGATGTGGCCGTGGTTAACAAATTGACGAGCTTGGCGGCGTGTTGTTGCAAGACCTAAACGGTAAACAACGTTGTCCAAACGACGTTCAAGCAAGATCATAAAGTTGTAACCAAGCGTTCCTTCTTTGATCTTAGTAGCTTGTACGAATAAGTTACGGAATTGCTTCTCACCCAAACCGTAAGTGAAGCGTAATTTTTGCTTCTCAGCCAATTGCAAACCGTACTCGGAAAGTTTTGAACGGTTGTTTGGACCGTGCTGACCTGGTACGTAATTACGACGTGCCAACTCTTTACCTGTACCTGTAAGTGACAAGCCAAGGCGGCGTGATTGTTTCCATGATGGACCTGTATAACGTGACATATTTATGTCCTCCTATAAAATTAAAATTTTGTAGGAAATAACGTCTTAGACAAACCTAATTCGTGCAGATGCCCTTCGCCTAAACAGCCAAGGTTACTGGTTTTTCAGAACATCTGTTGACGAGCTTTATTTTGCCCTGCTGTTATTTCACACGAAGGTAAGTATAACACAAAAAAAAGCCTAGGACAAGGCTTTTTGACTAGAATCTGATTAAACACTTGATTCATTTTCGTTTGGATCTATAAAATGAAAACGTCAACCGCCAGAAGGGGCAAAGATTTCGTCTATAATGCTACGAGGAAGGTTTTAAGTTTCTATCGATATTGTCCGTCTAGACAATTGGTAGCGGTGCCTTTCTCGCTTTATCGAGAATTAAATCACCATCAACACTGCCTCTTTGCATAGGCTGATTTCTTCATACATAATAGGTCAAAAGGCCTCGGTTTTATTCACTTTCTTCCTAGTTATTTACTCAAAAGTCTATATTGCAAGGAATGCCTTGCTGCGTTGGGACAGGCGCTTTTAAACAAGTAACATTGCTGTTTTTAGAACACCTGCTGATAAGATTCATTTGCTGTGCAGCTTTTACACAAGGGTAAGGATATTGTAAAGCTATCTGTTAATAAATCCCCTATTAAACAGGAATTTTTTACACTTCAATATTTGTATAGCTTTACACTTGTGTCAATTAAATGTAAAGAAAAATCCCTTATCTTCCTTAACCTATCAGTCAAAATAACGAATTAAGCTCTTTTCGGTCAAAATATCAGAGTAGGTATAAGACTCAACGTAAGCATTGCTAATTTCACCAGGCTGGCTGGCATGGTCATTGTATTCAACAACAAAAAGAGAAGGATAAACTTCAATCAAACGACCGATCTTTGTTTTCTCCCGTTTACGACCATGATCCAAAGTCATCTCAACTTCTTGGCCCTCATGGTTTTTAACTTCCTCTTTAATTTTTTTCATTTTAGCAACATCTGTAAATGCATCACTCATATTTCTTACCTTTCTTCAAATTGTGCGATTGATGAGAACTTATTGTACTCTTTTTGGAATATTAATTTGACGGTTCCTCGTGCTCCAGCACGGTTTTTTTCTAAGATTACCTCAATGGTGTTATCTTCTAATTGATCCTGCCCTTCCTCTTTGTCACCGCGCTCGTAATAATCATCACGGTAGAGAAAAGCAACAATATCAGCATCTTGCTCAATAGATCCTGACTCTCGGATATCCGAAAGTACTGGCCGCTTATCTTGTCTCTGCTCAACACCACGTGAAAGCTGACTGAGGGCAATGACGGGAACTTTTAACTCCTTGGCTAGGATTTTAAGCTGGCGGGAAATGTCTGAAACTTCCTGCTGGCGATTTTCCGAGCGAGATCCAGTGATCAGCTGGAGATAGTCAATAACAATGAGTCCCAGCCCGCCTAACTCCTGAGCTAGCTTCCTTGAACGAGCTCGTATCTCCGTCACTTTAATTCCTGGAGTATCGTCAATATAAATTGGCGCATCAGCCAAGGTTCCTTGGGCTAAGGTCAAGTTTTGCCAGTCTTGATCAGTCAGCTGGCCCGTCCGCAGGGCATGAGAATCCACCAACCCTTCAGCTGCCAACATCCGATTAACTAAGCTTTCAGCACCCATTTCTAATGAAAAAATAGCGACAGGAGCATTTTGCTTCGTGCCAACATTCTGGGCAATATTAAGTACAAAAGCTGTCTTACCAACTGCGGGACGCGCCGCTAATATTACCAGCTGATCGGGATGGAGACCAGTCGTAATCTTGTCCAGATCTCTAAAGCCAGTAGGCAGCCCTGTAACATCCGTTGTCTGCTGGGAACGTTCTTCTAGGCTTTCATAGTTTTCCTTGAGGACATCTGAAATTTTACGAAATCCACTGCTGTTTGAGCGTTCATTAATATCAACTAAAGCTTTTTCTGCATGGGCGATGATATCATCTGATTCGATCGAGCCATCGTAAGCTTCGTTGACTGTCTCTGTCAATCTGCTGATAATATTGCGTAACATGGCTTTTTCTGCCACAATTTTAGCATAATATTCAGCATTGGCACTGGTTGGCACACTATTAACGAGCTCAACAAGATAGGCGATTCCGCCGATATTTTGCAGGTCGTCCTGACTGTCTAAAATAGCCCGAACAGTTGTAGCATCAATCGCATCATTACGATCATTCAACTTGATCATGGCCTGAAAAATAATTCTGTGCGAGTATTTATAAAAATCCTCGGGCTCTATATATTCCCTGACGGAAATTAACTTATCAGGGCTGATAAAAATAGACCCTAGAACAGCCTGCTCAGCAATTAAATCTTGCGGCTGCACACGCAGCTCTTGAGTCTCTGGCATAAACGGTTACCCCCTTTCATAAAATATTAAATTAAATCTATAACATAACTAGAATTTTAGGAAAGTGACTGCACTAGCTTTAACACTTAATGTCCAATTCACAGGTATTAGCAAAGACCCTAGTCCCTGAGTTTAATAAGTGAATAAGACTAAAACGAAATGGCAAACATCATCTAAAAGCAAGTCAAAACCAAAACTGTTCAAAATTGCTCTTCGCAAGCGTATTTCTCTCTACAGAACCGGCAGCTTAAGCTTCTTCAATATTAAGTTTGATCTGGGCTTCAACTTCCTTGTGGAGCTTAACAGGCACCTCAATTAGGCCCACGGCACGAATAGGATGCTCCAGCACGATAGAACGCTTATCAACCTTGATATCAAACTGCTTTTGTAGCTCATCAGCAATTTTCTTAGCTGTGATAGAGCCAAAAGTACGGCCATCTGGTCCAACTTTCTCGGTAAAGTGAACACGGGTTGCCTCTTTTTCCAACTGGGCTTTGACAGCCTTTGCTTCAGCAAGAATTTCGGCGGCAGCTTTTTGTTCTGATTTTTGTTTACCTTTTAATTCGTTGATGGCTTGGCTAGTAGCCTCTTTTGCAAGGTTCTTTTTAATCAGAAAATTTTGGGCATAGCCCGTTGGGACTTCTTTAATTTCTCCTTTTTTCCCTTTACCTTTAACATCAGCTAGAAAAATAACTTTCATCTCAGATTTCCTCCTCAAGTATTTGATCAATAATGTCAGTTAATTCTGCATAGGCCTGCTTAACAGTCTTGTCATCTAGTTGACAGGCAGCCAGATTAAAGTGGCCGCCTCCACCCATTTGTTCCATGATACGCTGGACATTGATTTTATTGCGGCTACGAGCTGAAATTGCCGTCTGCCCCGCTGCATTTTTACTGATAACAAAGCTGGCCTCGATATTGGCCATTGACAAGAGCGTGTCAGCCGCTTTACTGGCAATGATATTGCTGTAAACCTGATCTTCTGGTCCTTGAGCAATGATCATAGTGTTACCATACGATTGGCCAGTTAATATCAGCTCATTGACCTGACGATATTCATCAAAGTCTGTTGCTGAAATATTTTGAATTTCCAAACTGTCACTACCCATAGTACGCAGGTAACTGGCGACATCAAAGGTACGGTTGGTCACACGAGTTGAGAAGTTTTTGGTATCCAGCATAATTCCAGCCATCAAAAGGCTGGCTTGAATCTTAGATAGAGTATGACGACCATTTTGGAATTGCAGCAATTCGGTAACCAGTTCGCTGGCGCTGCTGGCACCGCTTTCGATAAAGGTTAAGATAGCTTTATCAGGGAAGTCTTCATCTCGTCTATGATGATCAACGACGATAACCTCTGTAAACTTGTTATATAGCTCCTTAGACAGGGTCAGGGCTGTTTTTGAATGGTCAACCATGATTAAGAGATCGTTCTCACTAGAGTGAGCTAGAGCTTCTTCAACTGTCAAGAGCTGAGTAGTGCCTTCTTCTTGCAGCCTATGAACAGCTTTAGCAATATCAGTATTCATATCAGTATCATCATAGACAGCAAAGCTGGCCTCTAAAATATTTGAGGCAAAGCGCTGCATACCAACAGCTGCCCCCAGTGCATCCATATCCAGATGGGCATGCCCGACAATGAAGACTTGCTCAGCACTCTTAATTCGATCAGAAATAGCCGTCATCATAGCGCGGGTACGGGTTCTGGAACGCTTAATGGTAGAAACTGTTCCACCACCAAAATAGAGGGCTTTTTTGTGTTCATCAGTCTCTTTGATAACCACCTGATCCCCACCACGCATGAGAGCAATATTAAGGTTTTGCTGGGCTGCTTGACCAATCTGCTGATGGTTATTTTCACCGAAGGAAATTCCCATACTGAGGGTCAAAGGGAGTTCCAGCTCTTTAGCAGATTCACGGAAATGCTCCAGCATGGTGAATTTATCCTCTATCAAGGCAGATAAAACCTTATAATCACTGAAGAAATAAAAGCGATCCATGCTAACGCGACGGTAATAAATCTGATGCTGCTGGGCAAAATCAGAAATAAAATTGGCAATAAAGCCATTGATTTGTGCGACATCGCTGTCAGACAAATTAGTCGTAATATCATCGTAGTTATCTACTGAGATGATACCAATAACTGGGCGTTTGAAAGATGTATCTATGCTAGTGTCATCACTGGCTGAATCAAAAAAGTAAAAGAGGCCAGCTGATAGATCTAAATTGATGACATAAGTGTGATTGTTGACCCGAATGCGATGATTGGCCGATCCTTCCTTCTGTTCGCGGATAGTGCGGCGTAGTAAATCTACATCCAAACCACCAGCATCATTGGTAAAGATAAGCTCAGCATAAGGGTTGAACCAGCCGATGTCGTCAGTTTCCGGATCAAATTGAACTACACCGACAGGCATCTTATCCAGAAGGGACTTGAGGCTGAGTTCGGTCTGGTCATTAAGCCGCTCGATCTGCTCTAACTCTGATAACTCATAGGCCTGTTTTTGGTAGTAAAGGAGACCGACCATTGCTACGAGGACAAGGAAAATTGCTAGCAGCAAAGACGTCTGAGAAGTCATTGTTCTCACACAGATAGCCAAGATACCAAAGAAAATCAAACCGATCATCACAAGATGGATGGTCTCTAAACGAATTTTTCTCATTATTAAACCTCTTAATCTGCATATTATATCATAAAGAAGCCTAAAATTCTAGGCTTCTTTTAAGGCAAATCGCGGGGGCATTTAGGACTTGCGGCTAGCCTTTTGATTGCCTTCTAAGTAGACCATGAGAATGGAAATATCAGCTGGATTGACCCCTGAAATCCGACTGGCTTGACCGATGGTTTCAGGATTGATCTTTTTGAATTTCTGGCGAGCTTCGGTAGCGATAGAGTCAATATCATCCCAATCAATGTTGGCAGGAATACGCTTTTCTTCCATGCGTTTCATTTTAGCGACTTGGTCCAAAGCCTTGTTGATGTAGCCTTCATACTTAATTTCAGTCTCTAGGAGTTCGATGAGTTTATCATCCAGATCCTCCGCAGCTGGTCCGATGAATTTGACGACATCTGTGTAGCGGACCTCTGGACGGCGCATAAACTCTTTGGCTGTTACTGCATCTGTCAAGGGCTTAAAACCCATGGCTTCAACCTGCTGATTAGTATCTTTGACAGGTTTTAGTTTATGGATTGACAGACGTGTCATCTCATTGTCAAACTGCGCTTTCTTGATCTCGAAGCTGAGCCAACGCTCTTCATCAACCAGACCAACTTGACGACCTATTGGAGTCAAACGCATATCGGCATTGTCATGGCGCAGAATCAGACGGTACTCGGCGCGTGAGGTCAAGAGGCGGTAGGGTTCCAGTGTTCCCTTGGTCACTAAGTCGTCAATCATGACACCGATATAGGCATCGCTGCGCTTGAGAATAAGTTCAGGTTTGCCTTGCACCTTGAGAGCCGCATTGATCCCAGCTACCAAACCTTGACCGGCTGCTTCCTCATAACCTGAGGTGCCATTGGTTTGACCTGCCGTAAAAAGACCTGAAATCAGCTTGGTTTCAAGAGTAGCCCGCAGCTGGTGAGGCAGGACAATATCGTATTCGATAGCGTAGCCCGTGCGCATCATCTCTGCCTTTTCGAGACCCTTGATGGAGCGCAAAAGATCGCGCTGAACATCTTCAGGCAGGCTGGTTGAGAGACCTTGGACATAGACTTCCTCTGTATGGCGCCCTTCGGGCTCCAAGAACAGTTGGTGGCGATCCTTGTCGGCAAAGCGGACAATCTTATCTTCGATCGATGGGCAATAGCGTGGTCCAACCCCCTTGACGACACCTGAAAACATAGGAGCGCGGTGGAGGTTTTTATTGATAATATCATGGCTGGACTGGTTGGTATAGGTCAGCCAACAAGGGACCTGATCCTGCAGGTAGTCCTTATCTTTTGACAAGAAAGAGAAGTGGTTAGGCGTGGTATCGCCGGGTTGGATTTCTGTTTCGTCGTAGTTGATCGTTGAGGCCTTGACACGTGGGGGGGTTCCTGTTTTGAAACGTCCGATTTCGAGTCCCAGTTTTTTAAGGTTGTCAGCTAGAGTTACAGAGGCTAGGCTGTTATTGGGACCAGATGAATACTTGAGGTCCCCGAGGATGATTTCCCCACGCAGGGCAGTCCCCGTTGTTACCACAACAGCCTTGGCACCGTACTTGATCCCAGTTGCCGTGACAACACCAACAACCTTGCCATCTTCGACCAAGATATCATCAATCATGCTTTGGCGCAGGGTTAAATTTTCCTGCTGCTCAACCGTATGCTTCATTTCACGCGCATAGAGAGCCTTGTCGGCTTGGGCACGCAGGGCACGAACAGCAGGACCCTTACCAGTATTGAGCATCTTCATCTGGATGTAAGTCTTATCGATATTCTTGCCCATCTCACCGCCCAGCGCATCGATCTCACGCACCACGATCCCTTTGGCAGAGCCGCCGATAGACGGGTTGCAGGGCATAAAGGCCAACATCTCAAGGTTGATGGTAGCCAGCAAGGTCTTGCAGCCCATACGGCTGGCAGCTAGGGCCGCTTCTACCCCCGCATGACCAGCCCCGACCACAATAACGTCAAATTCTTCTGCAAATGTGTGTGTCATTTCGTCTCCTTCTGTTTGATAGAAATAGTATATTCAATCAGTGCCCACAAAACTTTGATAGTCTTTTTTGTCTGAGATTTTTTATGTGAATACAGTCCCCATAAGATATTTAATACAATATTAGCATCAGTTTGTTTGCGATAAAATAGTCGGTATTTCATGTCATTATTAACTTTATTCGGATTGACTTGACTCTGTTCTGATTTTTCAGATGTCAAAGCATTTAGACTAAATGTTTTACTTCTCTTACCATACCGATTAAGAGTTTTGGAATCGTAGCCGTAATAGTAAACAATGTCATTTAATATATTCCTAATCTTAGAATATTTATATTGTTTACCTAAGAATGGAATGTCCTTTTGAATACCAAAAATCGTGGCAGTAATTAATAATGTAGCAATACTCAATACTATATGAACTCCTGCTAATATGTTCTTTATATCTCCATCATTTAAAGCTGTAATAGAGGTTATAATAACCGTGAAACTAGCTAAGAGTATCCCGACGAAAAAATTAGTTCTCCGATGGTCTAAAGAACTGGCTATTTCTAATTCCTTCATCAATCCTTGGATAGTTTCATCAAAAGGACGTGAGGGTTTTTTTAAAATATAATTGTTAATTTCTTTTAACTTGTTCAGATAAGTTAGTCTATTTAAGTATGATTTATTAAGCTCCCTAAACTTTTTACCTAAATAAAACAATCGAACAATTAAAGCTGCAAGGACTAATAATACTATCAAATTAAATAAGGGTATGATGAAAAAAATAATTACTGCGAGATAAAAAACAAAACCAAATACTATCAACCATCCCATAAATTTTTTCTGATAAGATATTAAATCTTCAATTTCAAACTCATCATTTATTTTTGAAAAAATATCATTATAAAAATTGCTCATCTCTTGGTTTGAAATCTTGTAATCTCTTTTGCTCATTTCCCTTCCTCCATACAAAAATAGCCAAAACTCTCGAAAACTGTACGTCAAAAACGCACAATTCTCATGAGCTTTGACCATCATGATTATTGTTAGGGTAATTGTATCAAAATCCTTATTTTTGTCAATTCACCTAGATTAGCAAAAGTAACTGAATTGAATCTATTAAACGTATTGACGAACTTCTTGATTGTTATAGGCATTGTCAATAATCGCGCCACCGAGGCATTCGTCACCGTCGTAGAAGACAACAGCTTGTCCTGGTGTGATGGCACGTTGAGGCTCATCAAAGATGACTTCTGCCTTGTCACCTGATACCTTGACAGTTACTTTACTGTCTGGTTGACGGTAACGGAACTTAGCTGTACATTCAAAGCTGAATTCCTCAGGCATATCACGGGTGAAGTGAACTTGACTAGCCTGTAAAGAGGTTGACATGAGGGACTCATGGTAGAAACCTTGGCCGACATAGAGGATATTTTGTGACAAGTCCTTGCCGACAACAAACCAAGGGGCATTGTCCCCACCGTGCTGGCCGCCGATTCCCAGACCGCCACGCTGGCCAATGGTGTAGTACATGAGACCGGCATGCTCACCCATATCACGACCATCAACGGTCATCATGCGACCGGGTTGTGCTGGTAGGTAGTTTCCTAAGAACTCTTTGAAGTTCTTTTCACCAATAAAACAGATACCGGTCGAGTCTTTCTTTTTAGCTGTCGCTAGACCAGCTTCTTCGGCGATACGGCGCACTTCAGGCTTTTCAAGATGCCCTAGAGGGAACATGACTTTTTGCAGCTGCTCTTGTGAGAGCTGGCTGAGGAAATAGGTTTGATCCTTATTGTTGTCAGCCCCACGCAGCATGTGGACAGTGCCGTCTTGGTCACGGCTAACTTGGGCATAGTGCCCAGTTGCCACGTAGTCAGCTCCCAGACTCATAGCGTAATCAAGGAAAGCTTTGAACTTGATTTCCTTGTTGCACATGACATCTGGATTTGGCGTACGTCCGGCACGGTACTCGGCCAAGAAGTATTCAAAAACACGATCCCAGTACTCTTTCTCAAAGTTGACAGAGTAGTAGGGAATTCCAATCTGGTCTGCAACTGCTGCGACGTCCTTATAATCTTCAGTCGCTGTGCAGACACCGAACTCATCCGTGTCGTCCCAGTTTTTCATGAAGACGCCGATGACATCATAGCCCTGCTGTTTGAGCAAGAGGGCTGTGACTGATGAATCAACACCGCCACTCATCCCAACGACGACACGTGTTTTAGCATTATCTGTCATAGATAATCTCCCATCAAATATAAGATACTTAGGGCTAAAAGGCTGATACTCAGCTGTTTTTAGCCCCTGCTCAATTGGAAATAGTAACCTAAAATTTAGCCACTATTCTTGGTTAACATAGACTTGAAGGGTCTAGTTATTCAACAATCGATTTGAAGGTCGACATTGAAAAAAGCGGTGCTGGCTAAGCCAGCATCGTAAAAGATTATAACACGATTTAGTCAGAAAGCAAAATTTGGAAATTGTAACCCTTGATGCGGTGATAGAGCCAGTAACTAGCTAGAAGCAGCCAAGCAAGAATTGTCAACCACAGCACAGGCGGGAAATAAGCTGGTTCTGTAAAGCTAACTGTCAATTGGTTAGTACCTAATTTATTTTTTATTTTTGGAACACCAAAGGTTGACAGACTGTAGTCATCACGTTTTAAAGCATGATGGTTTAGTACTAACCTCGTCTTTTTATAAACGACAATAGGCAGCTCTGTCTCGCTGTTCTTAGTACTCCAACTTAGGGTAAGGGTTCCATCGTTATTAACCCGTTTGGTCATGTCTCTCTTAAAAATAATTTTTTCAGCATAGGCATTATAGGCATTACCCTTGACAGACTTGTAAACCGGAACATAATCCGGAGTAGATTTTTCAATTCGTTTTAAGAGGTTATTGAGATTGCTATCGAAGACAGCATCGTACTGGTCTTGGTAACTGCCAGTTGGGTGAACGTGGAGGTTGGGTTTTAAAACATAGCGGGAACGCTTAGCAGCTTGAGCTTGCCTGTGGGCAGTATTGACAGTTTGAACTGCACCAATTAAGGCAAAAAGAATTAATACGACTGAAATCAATTTACGCCATTTAACAAAACGATTAAGCGTCATACTTCCGATAAGTAAAAGCAGGATAGTAGCGGGGATAAAAAAGCGAAAAGGAAACTGGACCAGCTGGGCAAACTTGACACCATTGTCAACCAGCCATTTCCAAGGAACAATAGTTGTTGACAGGATGATAAAGAGTAGGTAAGCTGCATGAAGGACACGCTTCCACTTAGCCATACTAGTCCAGCGCCAAAGCAGATAAACGATCTGACCCAGCAGGAATAAGACTAGGGGAAACGGTGTTAGGATCCAATAGCTTGAACCTGTATTGATGGCATTGTTGTTGATTAGTTCGTTAACGAAGGGGTCCAATAGTTTATTATCCAGCCTTAAAAAGAGAAGAGCTACCCAAACATTGGCTGTTAAAACTAAACTTAAGATAACTGATAGCAGACCTTGCCTAAAAATCTTGAGCTTATTTTTACTTTGGAAAAAACCATAGGTAAAGAAGGGGAGGTACATGATAACCAGAAAGAGGGTGCTTAAGAGGTGAATTTGAAAAATGAGACTGACTGCAAAAGCCAGCTGCAGGGGGTGAAGCTCTTTATAAAAGGTAAAACGAATAGCTGGTATAAAACAGAAGGGCATAACAGCCGCTCCCCAACTTGTGAACCCCTGACGCATAGTCCAATATTGAATGGAAAAGGTTGTCAGGTAAAACAAAGCAATAGGGAGGGAGATTTCTTCCTTGACCTTGGCAGCCCTGAGTAGGCTGTACATGGACATTCCAGCTATTAGGCCTAAAATAAAGCGAGACAGGAGCTGATAGCCAAACCAAGAACGGCCCAAGAGTACCAAGATTCCTTGAAAATAGGCAAAAAAAGGACCGTAGACTGCATTGACAATTCGTCCTGATTGCTGAAAACCATAGATAGATATGAAATAGGAGAAGTTCCAATGCCTAATTTGCATAGCAGCTTCATAAAAGCGGTTGTAATGAAAAATAGAATCTGACCCAAAGATAACGTCTTTGGTTATCCATTGGGGGAGGATTAAGGCAAAGGAAAATAAAGCTACTACTATAATAGATCTCAATTGTTGGAAATACGTTCTATTCATGTATTTTTGACTCCTTTTTACGGCCTTGGCCTTGCTTTATTAGTATATCATAAAAAGCCATCCACAAGCTGTGGATGGCTTCATATCAAGGCTAATTTGTTTTTTATACGCCTTGAGCTCTTACATTCCCCAAGCTGACATACCTTGCGCATTGTAGGCGTTGATAGCAGCATTGACTTGATCTTGGACGGTTGCAGTTGAACCCCAACCAGGCATAGTTTGAAAGAGACCTGAAGCACCTGAACCATTAGAAACGTAGGGATTTCCATTGGATTCACGCGCAATGATGTATTCCCATGTTGCTTGGCTAACACCTGTTGCAGCAGCCATTTGGGATGCGGCGTCAGACCCGACAGCACCAGCCGTGTTACCATTGGCCAATCCACGGGCTCCATTAGTATTAGCTGTACTTGCAGCTACTGCTGGAGTATTGCTGTTAGCTGATTGTGCTTGATCAGCAGTGGCTGGCCGTTGCTGATTTGCCAGAGTTTCTTCTTGAGGCTGAGAGGCTGCCGTAGGAGCTGTTGCTGTCGAAGCTGCAATTTCAGCAGGCTGAGTAGCTGCAGAGGCTTTCTTGTCCTCATCTTCATCGTTCGCAGAGGGAGAGACTTCCTCTGCAAAAGAGGATTCAGATAGGGAAAATTTGCTATTTTCAGAGATGAGGCCCAAGACTAGGGCCGTAAATGTCGTCAAGATAGTAAAAATAACAAGTCTATCAGATAATTTAGTTTTGTCTGTTCTTCTCTTAGGCATTGATAACTCCTTTACTACACAAGTTTTCTCTCATTTTACCCCAGTCTTGTTACCAATGAGTTGGATTGGTGTTAAAATTATTACAATTACATATTAATTTACACAAAAAAGCTCTAAGTTCTTAACTTAAAGCTTCTTTGTTACATCCCTCTACTACTTATGAATACCTACTTCTTTTAATACCAGCCGTTGGCATTCCAATAGTCAAGGGCTGCTGACCAAGAACCGTAGCGGCCTGATACGTAGCTATCTGCTGTACGTTCTTGGTTTTCTTCTGATAAATCATTGTTTAGATAATCTCTTGTCAGTTGGTAACGGCCGTAATATTGACCATTTTCAGCTGTATAGCTACCACCTGATTCACGCTGAGCAATTTCTTCTTTGGCAGCTGCATCAGCAGAACTCAGGCTCGATGCATAACCAGATGTTGCTGGGGCTTCTTCTTGTACTGGCGCTTCGCTAGCTGCTGGGGCCTCAGACACTGCTTCAGAAGCCGAGGCTTCACTGCTAGCTGTTTCTTCACTAACAACAGCATTCGCATCTTGTGGCGCTTGGCTCTCTTCAGAGCTTACGGCCTCAGAAGCCGGAGCCTCACTATTTTCAACTGGAACTTCTTGTTCGGCTGTTTCTTGAGTTGAAGTTTCACTGCTCGTCGTTTCTTGAGTAGCTACTTCTTCTGGTGCTGGGGCTTGAACCTCTTCAACAACTGGTTCTTGCGGCGCTTCACTAGCAGCATAACTAACTTCTTCTTGTTGGGTTACTTCGCTTGTCGCTGCTGCATCATATGCTGGAGCTTGGACAGGGGCTTCGCTGGTTACTGAAGCATCAGCAACCTCTTGGACCGCTGGAGCCTCAACCGCTTCGCTTGTCGCTGCAGCTGTATCAGCACTGGTCAATTCCGCTGCTGAGCCTGCTGTGGCTACAGCACCTGACACTTCAATATTTTGTCCAGCCACAATGTAGTCTGGATTTTCAATATTATTGATTTGAGCCAAGTTATCAACAGTGGTATTGTGACTTTCAGCAATTGCTGAAAGTGTATCTCCCGCCTTGACTGTGTAAGTTTCAGCGTGAGCAACATGGGCAACGGCTGTTGCGCCGAATGCTACTGCTGCCGACAAACTAGCCAAGGCTAATTTTTTAGAATGGAGTGCATTTTTCAAAATTGATTTAGTAGACATAAAAAAATTATGCTCCTTTTTTAAAATATACCCTATACTATACACTCTTTTTGTTACCCTAGTTTTAGCCTTAGATTAAAAATATTACAGACATTTTTAATCTTGATAAAGAAACTGGAAATCTTGAGCTATTTGCGCAATAACCCAAGTTTTCCAGTTTCACTTTTAATTTAAGGGCTAGGACAAATATTTTAAGAACTAACTCTTGAGGAAAAAGAGAAGGAGACCCAAACCTATCATTATAAAGATAGCTAAACTATCCGGCCAGCGCCACAGCAGACGGCGGTATTTGCTGCGACCATCCCCTCCTTGATAACCACGCGCTTCCATGGCAACGGCCAGCGCATCTGCCCGTTTAAAACTTGAAGCAAAGAGGGGAATCAAGATAGGTATGATGGATTTAATTTTTTGAACCAGACTTCCCTCACCAAAATCAACACCTCGGGCACGTTGGGCCTTCATGATTCGGCTGGTGTCATCCATTAAGGTCGGCACAAAGCGTAAGCTGAGCGAAAGCATAAGGCCGATTTCATGAACGGGAACTTTAAACGGTTTAAGTGGTTTAAGTAAAGATTCTACAGCATCCGACAGGCTCAAAGGAGTTGTTGTCAATGTCAATAGGGTTGAAAAGGAGATAATCAGAACAAAGCGCATAAAAATCAGGGTTGCCGTCTGAAAACCAGTGTCTGTTATTTTTAGTATCCCAAATTGCCAAATTAGCTGCCCTTGATGATTAAAGAACATCTGAAAGGCCGTTGTAAAGAGAATAATACCAAACATAGATTGCAAACCATTTAAGAAAAAAGAAAGCTTCATGCGGGATAAGCCTATTAGACTTAAAGTGAAACCAGTCATAATAAGATTGGTAACTAGGTTGTTGGCCCAAAAAATAATCAAGATAAAGATAAACATAGCAAGAAGCTTACTGCGGGGATCTAAGCGATGAATAGGGGAATTACCTGGAATGTACCTTCCTAAAATTAGCTTATCCATGTAAGGCCTCCACAAACTCTTTGATGGTTATTGGCAAATGCTCCAGTTGCCAGCCTCGTTGAACTAAATCATGAGCAAATTTAGTAATTTTAGGCACACCCAGTTGTTTACTCTCCAAGAAATCGAGATTCTGAAAAATCTGGCTTGGCTGGCCAGAAGCGATTATTCGTCCCTGTTCTAACACATAGACAAAATCAGCATAATTAGCAACATCGTCCATGAGATGGGTCACTAGAACAATAGTTTGGCCTTGGTGATGGAGCTCAGCAAATAACTCCATTAATTCTCTTCGGCCCTTAGGATCTAGGCCAGCAGTCGGCTCATCTAAGACTAAAATTTGGGGCTCCATGGCTAATATACCGGCGATAGCTACCCTGCGCATTTGTCCTCCAGATAAATCAAAAGGATTTTTATCAAATAGATCGTCACTAATACCGACTTGGCGAAGCTTTTCACCAGCGATTTGTTCAGCTTGATCTTTGGCCATACCAAAATTTTGTGGACCAAAAGCAACATCCTTGAGTACTGTTTCATCAAAAAGCTGGCTTTCAGGAAACTGAAAGACTAAACCTACTTTCTGACGAACAGGCTTAATAACCTTATTTTTTGAATCCGGTGTAATCACAATATCGTCAACTGTAACCTCACCCTGAGTAGGAAGGTTCAGGCCATTGAGCAGCTGCATAATAGTCGATTTACCACTGCCGGTATGACCGATAAAGGCTGTATAGGAACCATCCTTAATATTCAAATTAATATCAAAAAGGGCACGCCCTTCAAATGGCGTTCCCGCTTGGTAAGTGAAGTCTACTTGTCTGAGAGTAATTCCCATAAGTCATCTCCTAATTCCCTTTCATCAGCATAAGTTTTTGAAATAGCAAATTTTGTCTTTTGTAAGGCTGCTAACAACTGAGCTGTAAAAGGGCTATCCATACCTAAGCTTTCCAGCTCCTCACCCCTTCCTAGAAATTTAGTTGGCAGGGCTGTTGACTCAACTTGTCCGGATTTCATAACCAAGACTCTATCACTCAAGGCAACCTCATCAAGATCATGCGTGATAGAAATAACAGTCATCCCATACTGTTCACGAACAATCTTGATAGTAGCCATTAAATCGAGACGGCCTTCTGGATCCAACATACTAGTGGCTTCGTCAAGGATAAGTATCTCCGGTCGCATAGCTACAATGCCAGCGATAGCCACACGTTGCTTTTGTCCGCCAGATAAGCGTGCAGGTTCCCGACTGGCAAACTCTGACATGCCAACTAGTTCCAAGGCTTCCTGTACCCTCTTTTTCATTTCTTGGTAAGGCAGGCCTTGGTTTTCCAATCCAAAAGCAACATCATCTTCAACAGTGGCCCCAACAAATTGATTATCAGGATTTTGAAAAACCATACCAATCTTGCGACGCAAGTCCCAAACATTGTCAGCTGCCAATTCTTGACCATCAATTATAATTCGTCCTGAGTCAGCTTCTAGGAGACCGTCAATTAGACGAACCAGAGTTGACTTACCTGAACCATTATGGCCAACAATAGCTAGCCATTCACCACGTTTCACGTGAAACGTTACGTCTTTTAAAATATCGTTTTGAAGCTTATCGTATTTAAAACTTACTTGTTCGAGAGAGATTATCGCTGTCATAAATTACTGAAAGGTATCTTTGAAAAGGTAGCCCGCTCCTTTGAAGTAATCATAACCAGAATATATGGTAAAGAAGAGAGCAATGTAGAGCATAATAGTCCCTAGTAGGGGTAGGTGACACAAAAGGAGGATAATAGCTAGCATTTGTGTAACTGTCTTAATTTTCCCCGGCATAGCAGCGGCTAAGACTTGCCCACCCGTCTCCACTAGAAGAAGACGCAGACCTGTAACAGCCAGTTCCCGGCAAATAATAATAGCCGAAATCCAAGCAGGAGCTAAGTCCATCCCAACAATCATGATGAAGGCTGACATAACTAACATCTTGTCGGCTAGGGGATCTGCAAATTTACCAAAGTTGGTTACAACCTGCCATTTGCGAGCTAGATAGCCATCCAAATAATCTGTAAAGCTGGCAACTGCAAATACCAAAGCTGCTAGAAGATGCCATTTGGTGTCACTTGGAATAGAGGTTAAGAGCAAGAAAATCGGTATCATTATGATACGGATTAAGGTTAAAAGATTTGGAAGGTTTTCTTTTTTTGTCATAATAATTTCTTTCTTAGTTAAGGGTGAGGGTAATATAGTTTGTATTGTCTTTGTTAAGGTTTGAGAGATCGAGGGTCTGTCCATTAATCTTGACAGTTACATGGTCAACTTTGTCAAGGGTAATGACAGATTTATCAACATTAGGTGCTAATGTAACAGTAACACTCTTATTTTCCCCACCTAAGGCGAGTCCCTTTTTATCTAGGTCTGAATTGGTAACCCTGATAAGGTTTTCGTCCTCAAAATCTTGAGAAATCTCAATAGTAACCTTAGGGGGTGTATCACCGGTAAGTTTCACTGTCGTATAAGAACCTCTGGTCTTAGCTGTCAAGCTGGATTGACTAGAAGTTGACGACTCTGATGGTCCTGTTTGTTGAGTGCTTGATCCCACCGCTTTTAAAGAGGATCTAGGAGCAGTTGCGCTCGTTTCTTGTTCCCATTGAAAATAGACAGCTGTACCAATTAAACCGACCATGAGAAGACTGAGCAAAGATAAAATGACTAAAGGGAGCCTTCTGTTAGGATCATCTTCTACATAATCAAAGCGCTCCGATCGGAGCCATTTCCACTTATCAGGTTCCTGCTCTTGGCCTGCTGTTTCTTCTTCCTCTTGGGGTTCATCTTCGTCAACTTCAATTTCAAAATCAGGATTTTGATACCCTTCCAATAAAAGTTGACTATCTAATTCTAAATAATCACCGTACCTAGTCAGGTAATCTGTAACCTGCCCTTCTCTGACAAATTTAAACTGGTTGAGCTCCATAACTGTAATGTACTGCATAGGCAGTTCCAAATCTTCTGAAACCTGCTCTACAGTCAAATCTTTTGCTTGACGAGCGTCGCGTAAAACCTGACCGATGCTCTTTTTCTTCATACTAACACCTCAAAATAATCAACTGCCTTTTATTATACCAAATTTCAAACTATTTTATAACTAGTTTGGAAAGATAGTAAATTCTGAAACTTCCATTTCCCTGACAAGGTCTTGTCCAATCTGCTTAACATCTCCCAGAGTCAACTGATTCAAAATTGTGGGTAAATCTAAATAAGCCTCTTCATCAGTTTCATAGGCAGCCAGCTGAGTAAGGAGATGCTCCATTGAATCTAAGCTCCTCAAGAAGTCTCCATAAGTTTCCCGCTTGAGCAAGGTCAAATGTTCTTGGTTCATGTCATCTGATATTAGGAAGTGCTTCAAACTCTCTCTAATTTGATTGACTAATTTAATGGGTTGCAGCGTATCTGCTGTTAGCAAAATAAATTGAAAACGACGGGAGACCTCTATATCAATATCAAAGGAATCATCAATAAGTTTTTGGTCATACCAACTTTGGTAGGTCCTGCTGGTCCAGCCAAAAAGCAGGGAGAAAAAGAGGCGCAGACCGACTTTTTGCCGGAGAATTGATCCTTTTGCTAATTCTGGTAGTCTAATACCAAAAGCTAGTTTGGGTCTTGCGGTATCAAAACTGGTTGATTTTCGCTTAATATTCTTTGTCAATTTTAGCGGTTTTTTGTCAAGTTTTGTCAAGCTATCTGTAAACTTGCTTTGCGTTTTTTCGACCTCAGTAAGCAGGATATTCTTGTCAAAATTTCCAACAACAAAAAGGGTCATGTTTGCTGGATGATAATAAGCTTTATGGCTGTTTTCTAGCGCATTTAACGTTATTTCTGATAGGCTCTTGCGGTCGCCAGCAACATCGTTAGAGAGTTTAGTATTTGGATACAAATTCGCTAAAATAGAATTGTAAAGTTTATAGTCAACATCGTCAAGATACATGTCAATCTCTTGTTCGATAATTTTCTTCTCCCTATCAACTGATTCTTGATCAAAATCTGCAGTCATTGGAAAACTTTGCAACAATTCCAAAGCCTGTCCATTGAATCCTAAACTTGTAAAATAAAAAGCTGTTTTTTCAAAACCGGTAAAAGCATTACTCTCAACTGATAAATCAGAGAACTTTTGAGCAGCATCCCTATGATTGGGCAGTTCAAAAAGTTTATGTTCTAAAAAATGAGCGAGTCCAGCAGGAGATCCATTGTCTGCTGTTTCCTCGTCGATTGGGAGAGGATCGAGAGCCCCAAAATCAACTTGCAGCAAGGCTGACATTTCTGAAAACCCTGGTTTAGGAAGCAAGCAAAGCTTTAAGCCATTTTTGAGGGTCGTCTTATACAGGCTTTCGCCAAAACAAGGATAGTTTTTCTCCTCTAGCATGTCATTGAACTCCTTCCAAAAAATAGACAGCTTGTAAATGGGTTTTCCTCGCTAGGTGTACAATATCAGCTTTGGATACTTTCTTTACAGCCTGAAGCCACTTTGTAAAGTTAACTTGTTTACTCAAAACAACTGTCTCATTATAAGTTCTTTCAATTAGGATTTTGGGATCATCTGCTGCCAACTGGGATTGGATTTGCAGAAATTCTTTAGTCTGTTCTAGCAAATGACTTGAAAAACGGCCTAATTTAAAGTCATGCCACTGTTTATTGATAAGAGCCAGCACCTTTTCACGATCAGACTTATCAACTCCGGCGTAAATCTGTAGTAATCCTGTATAACCATCTAAGTCACTGGCTATCGTGTAAACTAAGCCTGCTTTTTCCCTCACTTCTGTGAAAAGTCGCGAGTGAGCATAGGCCCCTAACATGCCATTTAAAATCTGGGCAGCTGGATAGTCTTTATCCCCATAATGAACAGGAAGATGATAACCTAATTGTAAAACAGATTGGTTATCTAAACGCCGTTCTATTTTTTCTGTCGTTACCTCTCGCTTTTCTTCTTGGTAGTTGACATAGGTGTAAAGCTGTCTTTCTTTAAAAGGAAATTGATTGAGTTTATCTACAATAGCATAACCCTCACTATCACCTAAAACAAAAATATCAATCTGATCTTCCTTAAGCATTTTTTGCAATTCTTGATAGGCTGTAAAAGAGTTTTCTTGCGCAACTAACTCATCGGAACTATACTTGGAAAGCTGTAAATCAGGATCTTGAAAATAAAGTTTACGCAAGTTCAATTCACTGTAATAAAAAGAATCCTCCTTGTCTGCCTTGAGATAGGATATAAGGTTGTCTTTTTCTATATCAAAAATCTTGGATTGAAATTGTTCCAAACTAATCAAGGGTCTGTAAAGAATGCTGTAAAGAATGTCAAAGATTTTATCCAACAATTCTTCCTTATTCAAAGTAAAGCGACTGCTCAAAAATTCAATATCAATGTCAACGATATGAGCCTTACCCTTAGTTGACACACTCGTTGATACACTAGCACCGTATAAATCAGCTAAAGCCCTTTTAAAGGCTCGATAACTTGGGTAGGTCTCGTTTGCTAAAGCCAGCATCTGTGCAACTAATACGCGGCGGGCAATAGTTTCTTTTTGGCGTTTACCTGTAAAGCGTAGGGTAATATGATTGGTTTTAAATTTATCCGTCTTAATGAGGTGTAAATTAACACCATCAACTAGTTTCATCTGCTTTCCTCTAAGTTAGTTATTGACTTAAATTATAGCATTTTATGCTATAATATTCTCATTAGAAAGTTGAGGTGGGTATGGAATACAAACTCTTTGAAGACTATATTCTTTTACAGTCCCTGTTGAAAGATTTACGGGTTATTTCCAGTGGTGGTGCTGTCAAACCTTTCTTAGCTGATACTACCGTCCTCTTTAACGGTGAAGATGAGAAGCGCCGCCGTAAAAAGTTAAGGGTTGGAGATAAAATTGAGATTCCCAGTCGTCAATTAACAATTAATCTAGTTGCTCCTAATTCTAAAGAGTTGGCTCAACATCAAGAAGAACAAGCAGAAAAAGAGCGTGTCGCTGCTATAGTTAAAAAGATGAACAAAAAGCAAGAAAAGCGGGGACAGACGCAGCCTACAGGCCGGGGACCTGTAAAATTTCCGGGGACTTAAAGATGTGGCTCGAATCTATTGCACTTAAAAATTTTCGAAACTATCAAGATGTAACTGCAGAATTCTCCAGTAACCTAAATGTTTTTGTGGGTCAAAATGCCCAAGGAAAGACGAATTTTCTCGAAGCTATTTATTTTTTAGCTCTAACACGCAGCCATCGAACGCGTTCAGACAAAGAGCTCATCAATTTTCAGGCCAATGAACTGTCAGTTTCAGGACTTTTGAGACGAACAAGCGGAAAACTTCCTTTAGAAATCAATCTATCTGACAAAGGGCGGACAACTAAGGTTAACTATCTCAAGCAGACTAAACTGTCCGATTATGTCGGACATATGACTGTTGTTCTTTTTGCACCTGAAGATTTACAGCTTGTAAAGGGAGCACCTAGTCTGAGGCGTAAATTTTTAGATATTGATTTGGGGCAGATAAGACCTATTTACCTCTCAGATTTATCCAATTACAATCATGTGTTGAAGCAACGCAATGCTTACCTTAAATCAGCTGAAAAGATTGATAAAGATTATCTGGCTGTTATTGACGAGCAATTAACTGACTATGGCAGTAAGGTTATGGAACATCGCTTCAAATTTATACAGGATTTGGAACAAGAAGCCAGCAAACATCACTATACGATTTCTAACCAGTTAGAAGACCTTACTATTACCTATCAACCTTCTGTCAATATTCCAGATAAATCAGACATTAAGCAGAGGTTTTTAGAGCAGCTATCTAAAAGTTTCAGTCGTGATAGCTTTAAAAAAAATACTGGAGTAGGCCCTCATCGTGATGATCTGTCTTTTTTTATCAATGGGATGAATGCTTCATTTGGTAGCCAAGGGCAGCAGCGCAGTTTGATACTGTCAGTAAAGATGGCAGAAATTGAGCTCATCAAGGCAGCAACAGGTGATCAGCCTATTCTTTTGCTTGATGATGTTATGAGTGAACTTGATAATCATCGACAGCTGAAATTACTAGAAGGGATTAAGACAAATGTTCAAACTTTTATTACAACGACAAGTTTAGAGCATCTTCATCAATTACCTGACAATCTTAAAATATTTACAGTCGATAAGGGAGATATAAAGAATTAGGGGAGATATTGTTGTTTCGATATTTAAAACCGTCAACTTTCTGTCAACTATATTTACACTAAAAATGTAGATACTGTGGAAATACTTTATTACTTAATGTCATAACCTATCCAAAAATCTAAATAAGGAATTCCAGAAAAATAGAAAACCGAGTTTGAGGCCCTTTGATCCTTAAACTCGGTTTTTAATTGTCTACCAGTTTTTATTTTTATACTCTTATATTTTTTATTGAACAGAGTAGTTTGGAGCTTCATTGGTAATTTGCACATCGTGAGGATGGCTTTCGATTAGACCAGCACCTGACATTTCGATAAATTGGGCTTTATCGTGAAGGGCTGGAATATCTGCAGCACCAGTGTAGCCCATGCCTGACTTAATACCACCGACCAATTGGAAGACAATATCAGCAGCAGCACCTTTATAAGCTACACGGCCTTCAATTCCTTCTGGAACAAGCTTATTAGCTTCATTAACAGAACCTTGGAAGTAGCGGTCGCTAGATCCCTTCTTCATAGCAGCAACAGATCCCATACCACGGTAAGTCTTGAATTTACGTCCTTGGAAGATTTCTGTTTCACCAGGAGCTTCATCGGTACCTGCCAGCATGGAACCAAGCATGACAGCATGGCCACCAGCAGCTAGGGCTTTGACGATATCACCAGAATACTTGATACCACCGTCAGCAATAATCGTCTTACCGTATTCACGAGCAACACCAGCTGCATCGTAGATAGCAGTGATTTGAGGAACACCAACACCGGCTACAACACGGGTTGTACAGATTGAACCTGGGCCGATACCTACCTTAACCACATCGATACCTGCTTCATAGAGGGCACGCGCTCCTTCAGCAGTTGCAATATTACCAGCAATCAAGGTCTTATCTGGGAAGGTTGAGCGGATCTCAGCAATTTTGCGAAGAACACCAGCTGAGTGACCATGAGCTGTGTCAATAACAATGGCATCTGCACCAGCTTCAAAGAGAGCTGTTGCCCGCTCAAACGTATCTGAAGTAACACCGACTGCAGCCGCTACTAAGAGGCGACCAAATTCATCCTTGGCAGCATTAGGAAACTCAATAACTTTTTCAATATCTTTGATGGTAATCAAACCAGATAAACGACCGTTATCGTCAACCAAAGGTAATTTCTCAATGCGATGTTGTTGTAGGATAGCTTCAGCTGTCTTTAGATCCGTGCCTACTGGAGCCGTCACTAGATTGTCACTAGTCATGTAAGTCTTGATCGGCTGGCTATAATCAGAAATAAAACGCATATCACGGTTGGTAAGAATACCGACTAATTTACGATTTTCCAGAGTTTCTACAACTGGAACACCAGAAATGCGATAACGCCCCATCAATTCATCTGCTTCTGCAACAGTATGCTCTGGTGTTAGGAAGAATGGGTCAATGATGACGCCATTTTCTGAACGTTTTACCTTACGGACTTCTTCAGCCTGAGCTTCGATTGACATATTTTTATGGATTACACCCAAGCCCCCAGCACGCGCCATAGCAATAGCCATACCGCTTTCAGTTACAGTGTCCATGGCAGCAGTAATGATAGGAATGTTTAATGTCAAATTCGCTGCCAGTTTCGTCTGCATATTAACTTCATTTGGAAGTACATGACTTTCTGCCGGAATAAGCAAAACATCATCGAAGGTATAGCCTTTTTTCAAAAATTTAGTGTCCCAATTTGACATCAAATCCATCCTCTTTTCTATAAGATATTTAGCCTCAAGAGCTCTTATTATTAGTATATAATCATATCATGCTAAAAATTTTTGTCAATAACAATCGGCGCAAAATTTTATGAAAATAAAAAGAACCCAAGGCTCAAAAAGAGCTTGAATTCAATTAAAGTTTAAAAGTATTTTAACCCCATGGCTGACTTAACATCATCTAAGGTTTGGGCAGCAGTTTGACGGGCTGCTTGGCTTCCTTTTTCTAACATGCGATAGACCTCGCCCATATCCTTTGCGAGCTCCGAGCGGCGTTCACGAATAGGCCCTAGCTCACGCTCCAAGATTTCTAAAAGGTAACGTTTTGTTTTGACATCACCTAAGCCACCACGTTGATAATGGTCTTTCATAGCCTTAATATCTGCTTGATCTTCCTCACGTCCAAAGACATCTAAATAATGGAAGACCATATTCCCTTCGATCTTTCCAGGATCTTCAATTTTTATATGATTGGGATCAGTATACATGCTCATGACTTTTTTCTTGAGTGTGTCTGCGTCATCAGCTAGATAAATCCCGTTGCCTAAAGACTTGGACATTTTGGCATTGCCATCAAGGCCTGGCAGGCGACCCGCCGACTCATTTTCAGGATAGATGCCTTCTGGTTCGACCAGAACATCAGTATTATAAGCATGATTAAAACTACGCACAATTTCGCGGGTCTGTTCAATCATGGGCTTTTGATCATTACCAACAGGAACAAAATTCGCCTTAAAGGCCGTAATATCTGCTGCCTGTGCAATAGGATAAACCAAAAAGCCTGTAGGAATGGATTCACCAAATTCTTTTTGTGCAATCTCTGTTTTGACAGTAGGATTGCGCTCTAGACGGGCTAAAGACACCAGATTCATGTAATACATGGTTAATTCGGCTAACTCCGGAATCTGACTTTGAATAAAAATTGTCGATTGTTCAGGATTAAGGCCTGCTGCCAAATAGTCTAAAGCTACATTACCGATAGAATCAACGATTGTTTGCGGATCTTTTGCGTGATCTGTTAAAGCCTGCTGATCCGCCAAGAAGACAAACATTTTATACTTATCTTGATTTTGCAGTTGAACACGGTTCTGCAAACTACCTACATAGTGTCCAATGTGAAGTTTACCTGTCGGCCGATCGCCTGTCAGAATAATTGGTTTCGTCATTATTTTACCCCTAGTTTTTGTTTGAATAGCTCTTTAAATTATATCATAAATCTTGTTGGACACGTAGCTCTTATGCAGAAGTCTTTACCAGCTGCTTTTCCAAGAATTCCTTACTAAAGCTTTCTTTTAACTTATTTTAGATAAACGGCTTTAGTTTGAAAAATCGGCCTATTTCTAGTAGAATGAAAGACAGTTTATAGAAGATAAAGAGGTAGTTTCATTGCTCACAGTTTCAAATATTTCACTGCGCTTTAGCGACCGCAAGCTTTTTGATGATGTCAATATCAACTTTACAGCTGGCAACACTTATGGATTAATCGGAGCCAACGGTGCTGGGAAATCCACCTTCCTAAAAATCTTGGCTGGTGACATTGAGCCAACAACCGGCCACGTGACGCTCGGCCCAGATGAGCGTCTATCTGTCCTTCGTCAAAACCATTTTGACTACGAAGAAGAGCGCGTTATTGATGTTGTTATCATGGGAAATGAGCGGCTCTATAAGGTTATGAAGGAGAAGGATGCCATTTATATGAAGGCCGATTTTTCCGAAGAAGATGGGGTTCGTGCTGCCGAGCTTGAAGGTGTTTTTGCTGAATTAGGCGGCTGGGAAGCTGAGAGTGAAGCCTCTCAACTCCTGCAAAATCTCAATATTCTTGAAGAGCTTCACTACCAAAATATGAGCGAGCTTAGTAATGGAGACAAGGTTAAGGTTCTCCTTGCCAAGGCTCTCTTTGGCAAGCCAGATGTTCTTCTTTTGGATGAGCCGACCAATGGTCTTGATATTCAGTCTATTGCTTGGTTGGAAGATTTCTTAATCGATTTTGAAAATACCGTTATCGTTGTATCTCACGACCGCCACTTTTTAAATAAGGTCTGCACCCACATGGCTGATCTTGACTTCGGTAAGATTCAGCTTTACGTTGGTAACTATGACTTCTGGAAGGAGTCTTCTGAACTGGCCGCAAAACTACAGGCTGACCGCAATGCTAAAGCAGAGGAAAAAATTAAGGAATTGCAGGAGTTTGTTGCCCGTTTCTCAGCTAACGCTTCAAAATCTAAACAAGCGACATCCCGTAAAAAGATGCTGGATAAAATTGAGTTAGAAGAGATTGTCCCATCTAGTCGTAAATATCCATTTATCAGCTTTAAGTCTGAACGTGAGATTGGTAATGATCTTTTGAGTGTTGAGAACCTCTCTGTCACTATTGATGGTGAAAAAATTCTTGATAAGATTAGCTTTATTCTACGTCCAGGTGATAAGACCGCCCTCATCGGAGAAAGCGATATCCAGACTACAGCCCTTATTCGAGCTCTAATGGGAGAAATTGAGTATGAGGGAACCATCAAGTGGGGTGTCACTACCAGCCGCTCTTATCTGCCAAAAGATAACTCTAAAGACTTCGCGTCTGGCGAGTCTATTCTCGAGTGGCTGCGCCAGTTTGCTTCTAAGGAGGAAGATGATAATACCTTCCTGCGTGGTTTCCTAGGACGTATGCTCTTCTCCGGTGATGAAGTTAATAAGTCCGTTAACGTTTTATCAGGGGGAGAAAAAGTGCGCGTGATGCTGTCTAAGCTCATGCTTCTTAAATCTAATGTTCTTGTTTTAGATGACCCAACAAATCACTTGGACTTGGAATCCATTTCCAGTCTTAATGATGGCCTCAAAGATTTCAAAGAATCCATTATCTTTGCTAGTCACGACCATGAATTTATTCAAACCTTAGCCAATCATATCGTTGTCATTTCTAGAAATGGGGTTATCGACCGTATCGATGAAACATATGATGAGTTTCTTGAAAATACAGAAGTTCAGACTAAGGTCCAAGAACTATGGCAATAATGCTATCTCGCTGAGAGGTAAGATCCACAACATTCGCAGAGTCTGAAACGTAGGTGTCTCAGACTCTTTTTCTCAAATACCATGAAAAATTTTTTTACTAAGCATAAAGTCAACCTTCTTTTTTATAGTTTATCTTTTTTAATTCCTACTTTTATCATGTTAGTTGCCCTCTGGTCAAAGGGAATTTACTGGGGTAGTAAGACTACTATATTAGCAAGTGACGGTTTTCATCAGTATGTTATTTTTGCAACCCAACTCCGCAACATCTTGCACGGCAGTGACAGCCTATTTTACACTTTTACTAGTGGTTTGGGACTGAATTTTTACGCTTTAATAAGCTATTATTTAGGATCTTTTCTATCGCCGTTTTATTATTTCTTTTCTGTAAAATCAATGGCAGACGCCATCTACCTTTTTACTTTGATAAAATTCGGATTAATCGGATTGTCAATGTCGTTTACACTGAAACAACTCTTTGTCAATATTAAACAAGCGCTTACTATTAGCTTATCAAGCTCCTATTCTTTGATGAGTTTTGCCGTTAGTCAGCTTGAAATCAATACTTGGCTGGATGTTTTTATACTTGCTCCCCTTATTATTTTGGGACTCCACTTCCTATTAGATAAACAGAAATTTTGGCTTTATTACTTGACACTAAGTTTACTCTTTATCCAAAATTATTATTTTGGTTTTATGATGGCCATATTCCTGACACTCTATTTTCTGGTTCAACTTAGTCGAGATTTTCGTTGGAAGTTAGTCTTTAGAAAATTTTTAGACTTTACAGTTGTGTCAATACTATCGGGTTTGACCGCTTCTATTATGCTGTTACCGAGCTATTTGGACCTGTCAACTCACGGTGAGGAGTTTTCTCAATTTAATAGTCTCTTATCTGAAAAGGTATGGTTCTTTGATATTTTTGCTAAAAATTTTGTCGGTGCCTATGATACGACTAAGTTTGGCGCTATTCCAATGATTTATGTAGGACTTTTCCCTTTATCCCTCGCTCTCATTTTCTTTAGCCTACGAACACTCAAGTGGCCAGTTAAACTAGCTTATGGATTATTGTTAGGTTTTATGGTCGCTAGTTTTTATCTTAGCCCACTGGATTTAATCTGGCAGGGAATGCATACGCCGAATATGTTCTTGCATCGCTATGCCTGGCTCTTTTCTCTTTTAATCATCCTAATGGCTGCTGAAAGTCTATCACATATTAAAGAGTTTCAACCTAATTTTCTGATTGTTACTTTTTCTGCCTTAGCTAGTGGTTTTGTCTTAACCTTCCTTTACACAACCCATTATCATTTTTTAAAACCTGTCAACCTTATCTTGACACTTGCTTTCCTTCTAGCTTATGCAGTTATTTTGCTGTCTTTCAATAGAAAACAGTTAAGCACCTTGGCTTTTATTCTCTTTACTCTGCTCTTTTCTACTTTTGAAATTGGACTCAATTCCTATTATCAAGTAACTAGCTTGGGTGACGAATGGATTTTTCCTTCCCGCGAAGGATATAACCGCGAACAGACAGAAATCACTAGTCTTGTCAAAAAAGCTAAAAGTGATAAGAAAACCTTTTTTAGACTGGAGCGTACCATGCCACAGACTGGTAATGATAGTATGAAATTTAATTACAACGGTATTTCCCAGTTTTCTTCTATCAGAAATACAGCTTCCAGCAGTACTTTAGATCGTTTGGGTTTCCAGTCAACGGGTACGAATCTCAACTTACGTTACCAAAACAATACCATTATCGCTGACAGTTTATTTAATATTACTTATAACTTATCAGCAGAAGATATCGATAAATACGGTTTTACATCAGTCGCTAATTCTGGACTTTTAACACTGTATAAAAATAAAAATGCTAGTCAGATGGCTATTCTTACTAAAGGTGTCTACAAGGATCTTCCTTTTACTGTCAATACATTAGATAACCAAGCCTTATTATTAAATCATTTGAGTGGCCTTCATCAACAGTACTTTACACATTTGTCAAGTCAATCCGCTACCGATGCTGTTCACCCCAATTTCAATAATCGTATCAATTTAGAAACAGGAACTGAACAGACAAAGGCTGTTACTTACAAAGTTCAAACTATCCCAAATCAGCAGGTCTATATCAGCATTCCTAATCTGAGTTTTAGCAATGACGCCACATCATCCCTTACTGTTACTGTCAATGGTAAAGATCATATTTACACAACCGATAATGCTTACAGCTTTTTTGATTTGGGCTATTTTAATAAACCTACTGAGCTTACGGTAACTTTGACCTTCCCTGAAAATAATCAAATTTCTTTTGAAACACCGACCTTTTATGGTCTTGATACTAGAGCCTATCAGAGGGCTATGACGACTATTAATAATAGAAAGGTCTCTGTAAGAACTAGTGGCAATCAGGTCCATGCGAAATATTCTGCTAAGAAAGCCGGCTCTCTCTTTTTCACTCTTCCTTACGACAAGGGGTGGACAGCAAAGGTCAATGGACACAGAGCTAAAATTCGTAGGGTGCAAAAAGGCTTTATGGCTATAGATGTGCCGGCTGGTAAAGGAAAGGTTGAGCTCAACTACCTGCCTAATGGCTTTAAAATAGCCAGTTTTCTCTCTTTATTAGGTTTCCTACTGTTTATTGGCTATAGCAGTAGCCGATATTTCTGGTCTGAGAAAAAATAAAAGCTTCTGGAGATTAATTACCAGAAGCTTTTATTTTTTATAATGTTTTAAAAAGCTGCCTAGAGGGCAGCCCTTAAGTCTTATCATAGTCCGTACGGGATTCGAACCCGTGTTACCGCCGTGAAAAGGCGGTGTCTTAACCCCTTGACCAACGGACCAGACTTTAGATAGTATACCTTACTCTTTGTGAGCTGTCAATAGTATTTTCTATTTTTATTTTATAAATTCCTTAAACTACTAAACGCTGGAGAAAAGCCTCTCACTAAGGAGCTAGACGAAAACTTAAGTTAACCTCTTCTGCGTAAATTAAAAAACAGCCTTTACTAGATCTGAATGCTTACACAAAACGATGATTCCAGCAGGATTCGAACCTGCGACCGTTCGCTTAGAAGGCGAATGCTCTATCCAGCTGAGCTATGGAACCAATTCTTTCTTATTCTATCAAAATACAACTCCTACTGTCAATATGATAAACAAGTTGCTACATGTGTTAAACTTAATAAAGTTTGATCGAAAATTCTGGCTTTGTAGGATTAATCTGATTTTCCTTATAAGCTTATTTTAATTATTGCTTCTTAATGGCTCTTACATTAGACTTCAACTTTACTAAGGAATGGCAGAATAAACGCTGTTTACTTATGATAGGGGCTGCCTGCTTGAATCATAAAAGCACGGTAGATTTGCTCCATGAGAATCAGACGCATTAGTTGGTGGGGCAGAGTCAACTTTCCAAAACTCATCAACAGATTTGCTCGTTTTTTCACACGGTTAGCTAAGCCTAAACTACCACCTATGATAAACGTGAAATCTGAATATCCTCTCAAGGCTGTGTCAGCCAATTTTTGGGAAAATTCTTCTGAAGACCATTCGTCCCCTTCAATGGCTAAAGCAATCACAAAATCACGTTCAGCTACTTTAGTCATAATACGCTCAGCTTCTTTTTCCAATATTTGCTTGATTTCAGCCGAGCTAGCTTTATCAGGTATCCTCTCGTCAGGAAGTTCAATAAGCTCAATTTTACTAAAACGGTTTAAGCGTTTTCGATATTCAGCTATCCCATCTTTAAGATAAGTTTCTTTGAGTTTTCCCACAGTAATAACTTTCACTTTCATAACATTATTATATCATATCACTTTCATTCACAAGTTTTCCACAAGATTTTTTCCCTTAAACTTGCTTATTTAAAAGCCTTTTATAATCCTTTCAACAAACTTATCCACAAGCTGTGGATTCTTGATTTTTCCAAAACAATAGGGTATAGTAGGAAAGTATAAATATAAGTAAGAGCGCTTAGGAGGTTTTCCCATTGAAAAAATTTGACTGGAAAAAGTGGTTTCAACCTGTTTTTATATTGTTAGCTGGATTTTTAGGGGGCTTGCTGGCTTCTCTGCTTGTTCTAAAGCTCAACGGGGTCACATCTTCATTTAATCCAACTGTAAAGAGCAATGTTCAATATGATAATTCATCTGATGTGACAAAAGCCATCAATAAAACTAAGGATGCTATAGTAACCGTTGTTAACTATCAGGAAGTTCCCGATGCTGAGACAGAAGATGCTGTGCGAGCTTCTGGGCTTGAAGTTGATGAAAATGGTTTAGCTCCCTTAAGTCAAGGTTCTGGTGTTGTTTATAAGAAAGACGGCGACGATGCTTATATTGTCACTAACGCCCATGTTGTGACCGGTGCTGAGAAATTGACTATTTTGCGAGGAAAAGAAAAAGATACAAAAAATTCTATTAAGGCTGAACTAGTAGGTTCTGACACTTATTCTGATTTGGCGGTTATCAAGGTAAAAGCCAAGGATGTTTCCAAAATGGCTGAATTTGCAGATTCATCTTCAATCAAAGTGGGAGAAACTGCTATCGCTATCGGTAGTCCAGTAGATTCCGAATTAGCCAACAGTGCAACCCAAGGAATTGTTTCTAGCTTGGATCGTAATGTCACTCTACAGGCTGAAGATGGCTCTACTATCCATACTAAAGCAATTCAAACTGATGCCGCTATCAACCCAGGTAATTCAGGCGGAGCCCTTATCAACATTGAAGGTCAGGTTATTGGCATCACATCGAGTAAAATTAACGTTGAAGGCGTTGAAGGTTTAGGGTTTGCGATTCCTGCTAACGATGCTATAAAAACTATCAACCAGCTGGAAAAAGATGGAAAAGTTGTTCGTCCGGCTCTTGGTATTACTATGGCTGATTTAGGATCAGCAAGTGAATCAGCTAGAGCTAGGGTTGATGTTCCTGATGAAGTCTCTACAGGGGTTGTTGTTGGTTCTGTTCAGGAAGGCATGCCATCAGATGGTAAATTGAAAGAATATGATGTGATCACAAAAATTGATGACAAAGAGGTTAAAACGGTTGCTGAACTCCAAGAAGAACTATATAAGCACAAGGTTGGAGATACTGTTACACTTACCTTCTACCGTGATGGTGATAAAAAGACAACTGATATTAAGCTGAATAAAACCAGCCAAGATCTTGATTCTTCATCTGAAGATGAGTAATGAGATTAAGGCCATTAGTATTCTTATTAATTTAACAGTAGTTTTAGATGGGGCTGGGCAAATATGCCTAGCCTTCTCTTTTTATGAATAAAACTTGCTAAAATATTGTGAAGAAACGATTCAGTTGTTTACTTTTCGACCTCTATTTCACCTTCCTAGTAATTAATAGCATAAAATTAGAACTCGGAAAGCTTATCTTCAAACTTATACGCTTTATCTTTAATATAATTGCAGCCCTTAAGCTGTATAACTTGTGAAAGGAATACCATGGCAGAAGAATTGAAAAACATTAGGCTGAGTGATATTTCTCCCAATCCTTTTCAACCACGCCTACACTTTAATCAAGAGGAATTAGGAGAACTGGCTCAGTCTATCAAGGAGAATGGTTTAATTCAGCCTATTATTGTCCGTAAATCTCCTGTTTTTGGTTATGAATTAATCGCTGGTGAGAGACGTTTTAGAGCCTGTCAATTAGCTGGATTAGAGATGATGCCAGCTATTGTCAAAGAACTTTCTGATCAGGATAGTCGTATTCAGGCTATTATTGAAAACTTACAACGCTCTGATCTTAATCCAATTGAGGAAGCTAAAGCTTATCAGAATCTGTTAGCAACCAATCAGATGACACACGAAGATATTGCTAACTATATGGGAAAATCAAGGCCCTACATTACAAATGTTCTGCGGCTGCTTAATTTATCTGATAAGGCTAAAAGCGCGTTAGAGGAGGGGCACATTTCTTCAGGTCACGCTCGTCTGCTACTTGGTCTCAGTCAAGCTGACCAAGAAGCTTGGTTAGTAACTATCCAGAAACAGGGATTGTCTGTCCGTTCTCTAGAAAGACAATTAAACCCCTCACCTAAGGATAAGGGAAAACCTTCAAATCCTGCAAAAGATCTTTTTAAAGAAGATTTAGAAAAAGAATTGACACGCACTTTGGGAACACCTGTCACTATTACAATGACAGCAAAGAACTCAGGAAAACTTTCTATCAATTTTTCATCCCAAGACGATTTCAACAGAATTATCAACAGACTGAAATAGATTGTGTAAAAAGCTTTCATCCCTACTTGCTTTTTCCACACTATTTAGTGGACAAAAAAGCCTATTTTATGGGGAGTTCACTGCATTTCCACAACTTGTGGAAAACTTCTTTGAACAATGTGAATTGTTTTTATCACCCCTGTGGAAAACTTATAGTTTTTATGTTAAAATACGGTACGAGATTAAACTAGGAAAACAGGAGAAGTCCTTATTATCAAGCAAAGGAGAAATCTATGACCGAAAATGAGCAGATTTTTTGGAATAGAGTTTTTGAGTTAGCTCGAGAACATCTTACTCAAGCGACATTTGAGTATTTCGTTCTTGATGCTCAATTGATCCGAGTTGAAAATGATACAGCTATTATTTATATCGATCGCATGAAGGAATTATTTTGGGAAAAAAACCTTCAACAAGTTTTGATTACGGCTGGCTTTGAAGTATTTAACACCCAGATTAACGCCCAGTACATTTTTGAAAGTGCAGAAATTAACAATATTCAGGCTGGTAGTAATGGACAAGAGACCAACTATCAAGAAAACAATAACCAAGCTACTCAGGACCTTTCTGTCTCTTCTAATTTAAATTCTAAATATCAATTTGATAATTTTATCCAAGGGGATGAAAACAAGTGGGCTAAAGCGGCTTCTATTGCTGTTGCTAATAGCCCTGGGACGACCTATAATCCCCTTTTCATCTGGGGTGGTCCAGGACTTGGGAAGACTCACCTGCTCAATGCTATTGGCAACACGGTTTTGGAAAATAATCCCAATGCGCGGGTTCGCTATATTACAGCAGAAAACTTCATTAATGAGTTCGTCACTCATATTCGCTTAGAATCTATGGAAGAGCTCAAAGAAAATTTCCGCAGCCTTGATGTTCTCCTTATTGATGATATTCAGTCTTTGGCTAAAAAAACCTTAGAGGGGACACAGGAAGAATTTTTCAATACATTTAATGCCCTCCATGCTAACAATAAGCAAATTGTTCTGACCAGCGACCGAACACCCGACCATCTCAATAATCTTGAAGAACGTTTGGTTACACGCTTTAAATGGGGATTGACAGTTGATATCACGCCACCAGACTACGAAACTAGGATTGCTATTTTGACTAATAAGATTCTTGAACAGGGCTATCCTTATACTTTTTCACAAGATACAATTGAGTATCTGGCTGGTCAGTTCGACTCTAATGTTCGTGATTTAGAAGGTGCTCTTAAGGATATCAATTTGGTTGCCACTTTCAAGCAGGCTAATGTTATTACAGTAGATCTGGCAGCAGAAGCTATTCGAGCCCGCAAACAGGATGCACCAATTATCAATATTGTCTCTATCGAAGAAATCCAAAGTCAGGTTAGCAAATTTTACGGTGTAACTGTTAAGGAAATCAAGTCAACTAAGCGTAATCAAAATATCGTCTTAGCTCGTCAGGTTGCTATGTATTTAGCGCGTGAGATGACCGACAACAGTCTACCAAAAATTGGTAAAGAGTTTGGCGGACGTGACCATTCAACCGTCCTTCATGCTTATAATAAAATTAAGAACATTATTGCTCAAGATGACAGTCTGCGTATTGAGATTGATACCATTAAAAATAAGATCAAATAGACTTGTGGATAGATAAAGCTTTTTTAAGAGATTTATCCACAGGTTGTGCACAAGCTGTATGCCTTATGCCCTATGGCTTGTCTATATTTTTCCACCCTATAAACAAGACCTACTACTACTACTAAACTAATACTTATAAATATAAAGGAGTCATCATGATTAACTTCTCAATCAATAAAGCTTTTTTCTTACAAGCTCTTAATGCAACTAAACGAGCTATCAGTTCTAAAAATGCTATCCCTATTTTATCCAGTATAAAAATCGATGTTACTACTGCTGGCATTACGCTTACAGGTTCTAATGGACAAATTTCTATTGAAAATTCTATTGCTAGTACAAATGATAATGCAGGACTTTTAATTACAGAAACTGGTAGTATTTTGCTTGAGGCAAATTTCTTTATCAATATTGTTTCGAGTTTGCCAGATGTCAGTCTTGATTTTAAAGAGATTGACCACCACCAAGTGGTGCTAACTAGTGGAAAGTCAGAAATTACCCTTAAAGGAAAAGATGTTGAGCAGTATCCTCGTCTCCAAGAGGTTCCTACTAGCAATCCCTTGATTTTTGATACAAAGGTGCTGAAAACTTTAATTGCTGAAACAGCATTTGCTGCTAGTACACAAGAAAGTCGTCCCATTTTAACAGGGATTCATTTGGTGCTGACAGATCACCAAAATTTTAAGGCTGTCGCAACAGATTCTCATCGTATGAGTCAGCGTAAACTTGTTTTGGAAAATGCAGGTGATGACTTTGATGTTGTCCTTCCGAGTCGCTCCCTTCGTGAATTCTCATCGGTTTTTACAGATGATATAGAAACAGTTGAAGTCTTCTTATCTGGCAGCCAGATTCTCTTTAGAAGTGAAAATATTAGCTTCTATGCGCGTATGCTTGAAGGGGCTTATCCAGATACTGATCGCCTCTTAGTCAGTGAATTTGAAACGGAAATTCTCTTTGATACCCATACTCTTCGTTCAGCTATGGAGCGGGCCCATTTGATTTCTAATGCGACCCAAAATGGAACAGTTAAGCTAGAAATTGCTAATGGTACAGTTTCAGCTCATGTTAACTCACCGGAAGTCGGAAAGGTCAATGAAGAAATTGATACTCTGGAAACTAGCGGTAGTGATTTGACTATTAGTTTCAATCCAACTTATCTGATTGAAGCTCTAAAAGCTTTACAGAGTGAAACTGTACGTATTCGCTTTATCTCACCAGTGCGGCCTTTCACCCTAACGCCAGGTGATGATAGTGAAAACTTCATCCAGCTGATTACCCCAGTTCGAACAAATTAAAAAAATCAGGAAATTTTAAGCTAATTTTAAGTGGTTTAGGCTATACTATAGTCAATCCTAAATAAACTTTTCTTTTTCATAATCTCCGGGAAGTGCTCAGTGTTTTACTGGGTTCTTTCTTTTTATGTCAATAAACTTTCCCTAGGGCGACTCCGATGCCCTAGAACCCACCCTTCTAGCTTATTGCGTATCGCAGAATGGACGTGTCTTTTTCATAATCTTCGGGAAGTGCTCAGTGTTTTACTGAGTTTGTCAGGCTGGAGCTTTTTGGTTATAATAGGGCTACTATTTAGAGATTTTGGAGGTGTCTATGTATCAAGTAGGTTCTTTGGTTGAGATGAAAAAACCTCATGCCTGTACCATCAAGTCAACTGGTAAAAAGGCTAATGAATGGGAAATTACACGCATTGGAGCTGATATCAAAATTCACTGCACCAATTGTGACCATGTTGTCATGATGAGCAGACATGATTTTGAGCGGAAGATGAAAAAAGTCTTGCAACTGTAGAAAGTCTGATGTAAAGTTGACTTTTAACTGTCTTTTTAATGGGATGCAACCTTGAAAAATTTATGAACATCATTTTTCTAGCAATTATGCAACGGTTAGTTGCGATAAAAAGTGCTAATCTACTCTAATATTTTTAGTATAATGAGACTAGAAAAAAGAAGGGTGGTTACGGTGATGACCATGTTTGCAGAACAGCTCAAAAAAATTCGGCAAGAAAAAACATTTCGCAAGAAGAATTAGCACAACAACTCTTTATTTCTCATCAAGCTGTCTTCGCAGTAGCTGATTGAATGTTCCCTTCGCTTCTCTCGTGACCATTCTAATCAGCCTTGCGGGGGTGCGACGACGAAATCATAGATTTCTGTCTTACCGCCAAATGGGAAAATGGTGATGCAACACTTGATTTGGAGAATCTAGTCAAGTTATCAGAAATTCTGAATGTTAACCTAGATGAGTTAGTTAAAGGAAAGCAGCAATCCACTTTTCAAATAGACGAAGATGATGGCGATTTACATTTATTAAAAGGTCGTGAGTATGTCATCAATCCTGAAACTGGAAAATATGAGAAAAGAGATGGTTTGACGATTATTGTTGATTTACTTTCAGAATATTGGTGGGTACTACTAGCTGCTGTCCCTTTATTATTCATTTTCTTATAAATTGCTTGTCACTAGACAAGCTTTTTCTTTGATTTTCTGCTATAATAGTCAGGACGAAAGATGTAATGGAGACTATATAAATGGCTTTAACAGCAGGTATTGTTGGTTTACCAAACGTTGGTAAATCAACTCTTTTTAATGCAATTACCAAAGCAGGTGCAGAGTCTGCTAACTACCCATTTGCGACGATTGATCCAAATGTAGGGATGGTAGAAGTACCAGACGAGCGTTTACAGAAGTTGACAGAGATGATTACTCCTCAAAAGACGGTACCAACAACTTTTGAATTTACTGATATTGCAGGAATTGTAAAAGGAGCTTCTAAAGGTGAAGGTCTGGGAAATAAATTCTTGGCCAATATTCGTGAGGTAGATGCCATTGTTCATGTGGTCCGTGCCTTTGATGATGAAAATGTTATGCGGGAGCAAGGCCGTGAAGATGCCTTTGTAGATCCAATTGCAGATATTGATACTATCAATTTAGAGTTGATTCTGGCTGATCTTGAATCTGTCAACAAACGCTATGCGCGTGTGGAAAAGGTTGCACGTACGCAAAAAGATAAAGATTCTATGGCAGAATTTGCCGTTCTTGAGAAAATCAAACCTGTTCTTGAGGATGGTAGATCTGCGCGTACCATCAATTTTACTGAGGAAGAAGAAAAGATTGTCAAACAACTTTTCCTTTTGACGACTAAGCCAGTGCTTTATGTGGCAAATGTCGATGAAGATAAGGTAGCTAATCCGGACGAGATAGGGTATGTCAAACAGATTCGTGAATTTGCAGCGACTGAAAATGCCGAAGTAGTAGTTATCTCAGCGCGTGCTGAAGAAGAAATATCGGAGCTAGATGATGATGACAAGGCTATGTTTCTTGAGGATCTGGGTTTGAAAGAGTCCGGTGTGGATAAATTGACACGCGCTGCCTACCACTTATTGGGCCTTGGAACCTACTTCACTGCTGGTGAAAAGGAGGTTCGTGCTTGGACCTTCAAGCGCGGGATCAAAGCTCCTCAAGCCGCTGGTATTATCCACTCAGATTTTGAAAAGGGCTTTATTCGTGCGGTTACTATGTCTTACGATGACCTGATTGAGTACGGTTCAGAAAAAGCCGTCAAAGAGGCTGGTCGCTTGCGTGAAGAAGGTAAAGACTACGTGGTTCAAGATGGCGATATTATGGAGTTTCGTTTTAATGTCTGATAATTTTATGAAGAATAAGGCTGGAAGCACATTCCAGTCCTTTTAGTGTGTTTAAGGAAAAGTGATAAATTATGGCAAAATTAATTGTGGGACTGGGGAATCCTGGTTCAAAATACGATAAAACGCGTCACAATGCTGGTTTTATGGCTATTGAACGCTTTGTGGAAAATCTCAACGTTACATTTTCAGAAGAGAAAAATTTTAAGGCAGCAGTTGGCTCAAGCTTTATCAATGGAGAAAAGATTTACTTTGTTAAGCCCCTGACCTTTATGAATGAAAGCGGTCAGGCTGTTCATGCTTTGATGACCTATTACAATCTTGCGCTTAAAGATCTGGTAGTTATTTATGATGATTTGGATATGATGGTCGGTAAGATTCGTTTCCGTCAGAAAGGATCTGCCGGTGGTCACAATGGTATTAAGAGTATTATCAAGCATGTTGGCTCTCAGGAATTTGACCGTATTAAGATTGGCATCGGTCGCCCTAAGCCTGGGATGACCGTAATTAATCATGTACTCAGTCATTTTGACCAAGATGATTATGCGACTATGCAGGCTTCTTTGGATAAGGTTGCAGACGCCCTTAACTTCTATCTAGAAACTCGTGATTTTGAGCAAACAATGCAAAAATACAATGGATAATAGAGATAAAACATTAATAAGCCTATTTGGGCAGAATAAACAGATTCAAGAATGGCAAGATAAGACTGGTTTAATTGATCGTCAGTTAGTTTTGGGCTTATCTGGCAGTACTAAAAGTTTGGCTATTGCTTCTAACTTCAAGGCTAATCAAGGTAAGCTGGTCGTTGTTACGGCTACACAAAATGAAGCTGAGAACTTAGCTGGTGATTTGATAAGCTTGGTCGGGGATGACCAAGTTTATCAGTTCTTTGCAGATGATATCGTCGGAGCAGAGTTTATCGTGGCCTCCCAAGAAAAATCTCTGTCGCGTGTGGAAAGTCTCAATTTTCTATTGAATGAAGATAGCACTGGAATTCTGGTCATCAGTCTTTTAGCCAGTAAGATTTTACTGCCAAATCCTAGAGACTATGCTAGGTTTGTCCTAGATTTTGAGGTGGGTGAGGAGTATCAGATATCTGATTTGGTCAAGCAGCTGACCAACATTGGCTATAAGTCCGTTTCTCAAGTTTTGTCTCCAGGGGAATATAGCCATCGTGGAGATATTTTGGATATCTATGATGGATCTACAGATACTGCCTATCGCTTGGAATTCTTCGGTGACGAGATTGATGGTATCCGAATTTTTGATCCTGAAACCCAAGTATCTCAGACAAATTTGGACTGTGTTCGCCTTAGTCCAGTTGATGAAGCTATATTGACCCAGGAAAATCGTGAGCGAGCGTTGAACCATTTTGATACTGCTATAGCTAAGTCACAAAGTAAGAGGCTTAAGGATTATCTGGAAGGACTCTACACGACAGTAGCGGATGGCCATCGCCATGAGGATCTTAAGAAATTCCTGTCATTCTTTTATGACAAGACCTATACCTTGCTTGACTACCTTCCGAAGGGGACTCCACTCTTCTTTGATGATTTTCAAAAACTGACGGATCGTCATGCTAAGCTAGAGATGGAGATTGCTAACTACCTAACCGAGGGTCTGCATCAGGAAAAGGCTCTGGCTAATCAGGTTTATTTTGCAGATACCTATCAGATACTACGTCATTATCAGCCAGCGACTTTCTTTTCAAATTTCCACAGGGGTTTGGGCAATATCCGCTTTCATCAGATTTACAATCTGACCCAGTATAGCATGCAGGAATTCTTCAACCAGATTCCTCTTTTGATTGATGAAATTAAGCGCTACTCTAAATCTGGTGCTACTGTTGTCTTGCAAGTTGATAACGCGGCTAAATTGGAAAAGCTTCAGGGGACTCTATCAGAGTACGAGTTAAACATTCCTATCGTGGCGGAGGATGATCTACAAGTAGGCCAGATTCAGCTGATTACGGGTCATCTTACCAGTGGTTTTTATTTTGCAGATGAAAAGCTAGTTCTCATCACAGAAAAAGAGATCTATCATAAGACTCCCAAACGCCGTATTAGACGTCAGCATATTAGTAATGCTGAGCGACTTAAAGACTACAATGAGCTGGAAAAAGGGGATTACGTCGTCCACAATACCCACGGAATCGGCCGTTTTATGGGGATTGAGACTATCGAGATTTCTGGTGTTCACCGCGACTACCTGACCGTTCAGTATCAAAATGCGGATACTATCTCTATTCCAGTTGAGCAGATTGAGCTTTTGTCGAAATACATGGCCAGTGATGGTAAAGAGCCTAAAATCAACAAGCTTAATGATGGCCGTTTCCAAAAGGCTAAAAACAGAGTTTCTAAACAGGTTGAAGATATTGCTGACGATCTCTTAAAACTTTATGCTGAGCGTAGCCAGCTCAAAGGCTTTGCTTTTTCACCAGACGATGAGAATCAGCATGAGTTTGACGAGGATTTCTCTTATGCAGAAACGGAGGACCAGCTCAGATCTATCAAGGAAGTCAAAGCAGATATGGAATCAAGCAAGCCTATGGATCGCCTCTTAGTTGGGGATGTTGGCTTTGGTAAGACAGAGGTTGCTATGCGGGGAGCCTTTAAAGCGGTCAATGATGGCAAGCAGGTTGCCGTTCTTGTGCCAACAACAGTTCTGGCCCAGCAGCATTTCAACAATTTTAAGGAGCGTTTTGAAAATTTTGCTGTTGAGGTTGGGGTGCTCAGCCGTTTCCAAACGAAGAAAGAGCAGGCAGAGACGCTTGAGCGGATTGCAGACGGTAAGATTGATATCATTATCGGGACTCATCGTCTTCTTTCAAAAGACCTAACTTTCAAAAATTTAGGCTTCATTGTCATTGATGAGGAGCAGCGTTTTGGTGTTAAGCACAAGGAACGTCTTAAGGAACTTAAAACGAAGGCGGATGTCTTGACCTTGAGCGCAACGCCTATTCCCCGAACGCTCCATATGTCTATGTTGGGGATTCGTGACCTTTCCGTTATTGAGACACCACCGACCAATCGCTATCCGGTTCAGACCTATGTACTTGAGACTAATCCAGGTATGATTCGCGAAGCTATTATTCGCGAGATGGATCGTGGCGGTCAAAGCTTCTATATTTATAATCGTGTTGAGAGTATTGAGCAAAAAGTAGCAGAACTTCAAGAAATTGTCCCAGAAGCTAGTATCGGATTCGTTCATGGTCAGATGAGTGAGATTCAGCTGGAAAATACCCTCTTTGATTTTATTGATGGTGTCTATGATGTTTTGGTAGCAACGACAATTATTGAAACTGGTATTGATATCTCTAATGTTAATACTCTCTTTGTAGAAAATGCAGATCGTATGGGTCTCTCCACACTTTATCAGCTGCGCGGCCGAGTCGGACGCAGCAATCGTATTGCCTATGCTTATCTCATGTATCAGCCAGATAAACTCTTGTCAGAAGCTTCTGAGAAACGCTTAGAGGCGATTAAGGGTTTTACTGAGTTAGGATCTGGTTTTAAAATTGCTATGCGAGACCTCTCCATTCGCGGTGCTGGCAATATCCTGGGGGCCTCTCAGAGTGGTTTTATTGACTCAGTTGGTTTTGAGCTCTATTCTCAAATGCTGGAAGAGGCCATCCAGCATAAGCAAGGGGGATCACGAGTCCGTCAAAAAGGAAACGCTGAGATTAACCTACAAATTGATGCCTATCTACCAGCTGACTATATCAGCGATGAGCGTCAAAAGATCGATATATACAAGCAGATTCGCGAGCTTAACTCCCAGCAAGATTACCAAGATTTGCAGGATGAATTGATTGATCGCTTTGGTGAGTATCCAGATCAGGTCGCTTACCTCCTTGAAATTGGTCTTCTTAAATCCTATATGGACAATGTCTTTGTTGAATTAGTTGAGAAAAAGCAGCAGGAAGTCACTATCCGTTTTGAAAAGTCAACTAGACAGCTCTTCTTGACTCAAGACTATTTTGAAGCTCTGTCTAAGACCCAACTCAAGGCTCGCATTGGGGAACACGACGGTAAAATCGAAGTAATCTTTGATGTACGCCATAAAAAAGATTACGAAATTCTAGAAGAGCTTATGGTCTTTGGCCGTGCTTTTACAGAGATAAAAGAAGGAAAACAAACCAAAGAAAAATTATGAGAAACTTGGTAGATCAATGTGTCAAATCCTTTTGACATAAAAAATGCTGGCCTAGCAAAGATCTTGTATGGTAAAGTTAGGATGAAATGATTAGACTAAAATTATTAAGGAGGTCGAAATGGAGCTACACAATCGCTTGGTTGAATTACGGAAGGCAAAAGGTCTCTCCCAGGAAGAACTGGCGGAAAAACTCTATGTTTCGCGCCAAACAATCTCTAACTGGGAGCGAGGAAAAACCTATCCAGATATCAACTCACTGTTATTGATAGCTACTTTTTTTTGATATCTCCTTAGATAATCTAATTAAAGGAGATGTCGTGATTATGAAACATCATGTAGATTCATCACAGTTAAAGGGATGGTTGATAACTACCGGAATAGTCATCTTTTTAGACTCATTACTGGAACCTATAGGGCGCTTTTATGTAGGACGTTTTGCTATCTTACCTAATGACATGATCATCAGAAATATTTTCATTTTGCCGATACTTTATTGTCTCTATAAAATCTTTTCACTATCAAAAAAACATCATCTTAAAACTTATGGAGAAATTCTAGATTTTATCAATGGGAAGGAAAAAGTAAAGCGAACATTCCTTCAAGAGAGTTTAAAAGGGTTAGGACTTTTACTGGCTATATGGGTTTTAATTATCCTAGGTCAAGCCATTGGATCGCTATTGTTTTTCAAATAGTAGTTAATCGTAATTAGAAAGGGTTTTATATGATTTTTAGACTAATGACGGAAGCAGACTTGGAAGACTGTACACAAGCTTTTGTAGATATTTTTAATGGTGAACCTTGGTACGATGAGTGGACCTTTGAGGGTGCTAAAGAATATATTTCAGATTTTTATCATACGCCAAAGTTTCTAGGTATTTTAGCTATTGAAAACGATGAGTTTATTGGTTTTGTTTATGGAACGATAAGAAATTGGTGGTCAGGAAGAGAATTTTTTATTAACGAGATGGGGGTTAAAAAGGCTTTTCGACAGCAAGGAATTGGAAAAAGGCTGTTAGAGGAACTAAAGAAGCAATTGGCAGATTCAGGTGTTGAAAATTTTGTCTTATTGACTGATCGCGAAACACCAGCGGAAGTTTTTTATCAGAAAACAGGCTTTAAAGCTGTTGAAAGGTTGGTCTTTTATAGTCGGAATATATAATATAGTTTGACAACATCCAGAGACTAGGATAGCTTTTGACTTTACTTTCATGCCAATCTATTCTTTCAAATGGTGGGGCAAGGAGCCATTCGTATGAAGTTGAGATTACAAAATTGATGTTTGCCTATCATGTTTTTATACTTAATCTTATGATGCATTATTTTGTGAGTGATAGTGTCACCATCATATATGTCGGATCCTACCTTCTATTTTATTTCTAACATTTTACTAACTTCGTTTATTTCCGCTATTTGAGAATTGCTGTTATGCTGGTGGGTAGTCAGCAGGATCGTCGCTCCTGAGGCTCTCAGCAAAATCAAGTGCAATTGATTGGATTATTGGTATAGAAGTCAGTTTATTCGCCTGCATAATATGATTATGTGTTATCATTATGTTGCTGTTAGTTTTAAAAAATATGAAAAGTTTATTTGCTTAAACAGATAATTGAGGAATTAAGCTTATTTATGGAGACATAAAGTCGAGAGTGGGACAGAAATCAATAAATCGTGATAAAATCACGATTTCAGACTGAAGACAAAGCTCTTGGAATTACATTTCTAAGAGCTTTTTGCTCTGTTTAGGAGTATACTAAAAGAAAACAGTTTGTGAGGTAAGGCCATGTTTCACAAAGAAAAGCCAGATTAT
>NZ_JBZFUM010000007.1:0-83113 GCF_058314535.1 Streptococcus sp. ELY_125
AACCATTTTATCAGCTATAGCTGATAGGAGAAACAAGATTCCTAGAAAATCTCTAAATTATCAAACACCTTATCATGTTTTTCTGAGTCAGGTGAAACTGTCCAACTTAATTTGACAATTTAAGAATAAAAGTAAGGTTACCGTCGTTTTACTTATTTTATTTCTTGTTCTTATGGGCATAAAAGTATGTGTGAGTTTACAAAAAAGGACAGATATTATGGATCATCTTTTGGCCTTTGAATTCGTGTTTTTTATTTGTTTATTGATGGAATTTATTTTGACAAAAGCTTTTGAAATAAAATCTAGTCGTTTGTACGTCAGTCGCCTATCAGCACAAATTTATCTATCTGGCTTTATAGGATTTGCTATCATAAATTTTTTATTGTACAAGATAAAGCAGGAGTCTTTGATGAATACCTACCTTGTCTTAATGTTTTTGATGGCTATTGCTTCATTGTTAGACTGGACTATTGAGAAGTTGAAAAAGTAATTGTTAATAAAATTATCTTTTTATGTTAGTTTAACGAAGTTTTCCATAGGTGTAGCGTTAGCTGATTCTAAATGGTTTTATCTTATATATAATAACGTAATCATGATGATGTTTATTTTATTATTGCTAAAGAGGACAGGAAGGCTAAGTTCAGAAAAAATAATATTTGATAGCTTTAGTGCTGATCATGTATTTTACTAATTTTGTTGTTAAGCCTATTTTCCCCAGTTAATAATTTTATGAATCCTAATAGCAGCTCTTTTTTGGGTGAAAACGATTGTTTATTCAAAAGAAGTATGGAGAAAAATTATTATTACAATTAGTCTTCCATTATTTTCATATACAATCTTACTTTAAAAGATAATAAGGTGATGGCAACTTATAGGGAAATATTTATTCTTGTTGCGAATGGTAAAAAATCCGATTTTTCGAAAAAAAATTACCATTCAGGGTGAAAAAACGACTGTTCATGACATAGACGTGCACAGACCAAAATTTTGGGTATACTAAGGGTGTTGGTTGACTAACCAAATAAAACAAACAATCAAAGGAGGCATTCGCTATAAATATGACCGCTAAACTAAGATTATTTTTCGCTCTTTTCGTTACACTTTGGGGAGTTCATTTGTTATTTGATTCACCAGAATTATGGCGGAAAGTTCTAGGTGTGGTAGGAACTGGACTATTGCTATTTGGTATCTACTCTAAGGGTAGAAGAACGCTAAAAGATAAATAAGCCTATCGTAATGAAAGTAAAGTATGGTAGATTCTCTTTGAAAATTAGGAGTTTATCATAATTAAAATATTTGAACAGTTTGAAATAATGGACAACGAAGCTCTCGCTGCTGTTGAAGGTGGTCAAGTTGGACTGGGTGAATTCGCAAGAGCTACAGCAATTTGTACTGCTGCAGGGGCAGGTATTGGATCTGCATTTCCAGTCGTAGGAACTGCAGCGGGCGCTATTTTGGGAGCTCAATATTGTACCGGTGTTTGGGCTCTTGCTCGCGCTGCTCATTAATTAGAAAGGTAGGTAAAAAAATGAAACTTAATGAACATAAATTCGAAAATTTATCAGCAATAGAATTATCTAATACTTCTGGTGGTGGCAAGAGAGCTTCTGAAGCTGTTTTAGCAGGTGCTTACGGCGCAGCTCAAGGAGTGGCAGCATGTGCAAGTTCAGGTGCCTACGTACTTCCACAAACCCTCGTTGCTTGTGGGGCTGCCGGTGCTGTTTTAAATATCGCTTTTCCGCATTAATGTAGCATAAATAGGTATACTCAGGTAGTTTTAGTTGTAGAATTACTAATTGAGGATACCTTTTTACTATTTGTCTTAAAGGTATTGATATGAAATTGTCAAAACTTGATTCAAAATATTTAAGATTTATAAGACTTGGAGGAGTCCTGTTCGGTTTTAGTATTGCTAATTTTGTTTTTTATTTAGTTGATAACAAAGGTCCAGTATGGTTATGCATTGTGCTAGGAATTCTTGCCTTAGTATCATTTTCTTTAGCTTATCTCTCTTATAAAGAGTTAAATAAGCAGCCGGTTGAAGAACAACAGTTTACTCCTAAACAAACAACTATTACGGTGATAATCGTTTCCACCTTGGTTGTACTTATTGGTTTATATAAAGCTCTTACAGATACCGATGCAACTGAACGCACAGCTTTGTTTATTGCTAGTATGATATTAGTTCTGGCGATTATTTGGAATCTTTTATATTTAATTAAACTATATAAAAAAAGGTGAAAAACAAATTATTTATGAATTTTCATAAATCATTATTATTGTTCTCAGCGACAGTTTTTCATTAGTGAGAGGCATCGCTTATCTTGGTCCATATGCTTTTGGCATGGGACTCATTGGAGGCAGCTGCGCATGGTGGTTACGCTGCCTTGAGTTGTTAACTATTTTCTTAGCTAGAACTTAGTCAAGCTCTAGCTAAGATTTTTTAGGAAGTTAAAAAGAAAATTTGAAAATCCCAGTTCCACAAATAAACTGGTGTCAAAAATTTTAGGTATTGAATAAAAATTAAGGAGAGGCCTATGAAATCCTATCAACCATTATTAATATTTTCAGCTAGTATCTTGCTCTTTGCTGGGAGTGTCGTTTCTGCAGATGAAGCGACGGAAAGGTTTGCACTTTCTGAAGAAGGAGCAGAAAGAGTTGCTGTAGCAGCAGTTCGTGATCAGACAGCACAGGTGGCTGAAGCTGTGACACAGTCGGATAGTACTATAGCATCAAGCTCTGAGGCAGCGTCTGCGTCTGCTGCAGATCCTACTCAAGCGCATTCATCTGCCCCTTTAGAGGAAGCAATTCAAACGCCTGATACTCCCGAAGAATCGACTATAGTCCCACAATCTAGCCAAGAAAGGGCACCCGAGTCATCTTCGAACACTCAAGCCCCTGCCTCAGAAGCCGCTGAACCGATCTCTCTATCTGTAGAGGAATATGAGACAAATATGGCGGACTTTAACAAGGTCACCATGGCCGATGTCTACCAGATGTTTGATGACGAAGAAGGTGGTTATACCTTGTATATTGGCCGTCCCACCTGCCATTATTGCCGTGACTTCTCACCAGTTTTAAAAGAATTTAATCACTTAACTGGTGGCCAAGTGTATTACCTCAATACCGATGATCCTGACTTCACAATCGCTGCTAAAGAATTTTTGAGACAAAAAATAGGTGCCTACGCAACACCGACGATTCTTCACCTTGAAAAAGGACAAATTGTTTCTGGGCAAGTAGGAAGCGGAGGAACAGCTCAGGAGTTGTATGATAAAGTATTTCCAACAGCCAGCCCAAACATTGATCAGGTCCCTGAGCTTCAGTCACAAGAGATTTCACTTTCGGCGCTCGCAGAGCACCTCTCTGAGTCAGCAGCTCAACCGTCAGTCCCAGAACAGCCTGCGGTAGAAAATAAGGATAAACAGATGGTAAATAATGAAGGGGCAGGCCAAGAGAAACCTGCTAAAGGTGGAGTTCAACTTACAAAAGTCATCGCTAAGATTAAAGAATGGGCGAGAGGTTTCCTAGAAATCTTAAATTCTATTGATTGACAAAGCTTTTGAAACTAACACCATGGGTAATAAGAGTATTAATTTACTATTTAAAGTAAAATAAACAAAAAGTTGTCTTATAGTAATTCTACTTTTACTTTGTGGATAAACATATAAATAATTTGAAGTAACGGACGATCTAACACTTGCTACTGTTTCAGGCTTCTGCAGGTGCTGCTGGAGGATACCTAGATCCCCGCTACTTGTACTCGTTGGTGGTGAACTTTTTAGTAACAGAAGTGAGAGGAGCGAGTTATGAAGCAATTTACTCAGACTTCAGTAATGATAACATCTTTAGCAGGGTTCGCAGTAGGAATGGTTTTTGGATTGTGGGGCGAAAAAATTGGTTTTCTTTTTGGCCTAGTTTATATTCTGGCGGCCTTACTATATAAGTTTATTTCAAGAAAAAATAGACAGAATGGTTAAATCAAAAGCGCATCAAACTAAAAAGATTGAAGCTAAATGCCGTAGTGTCAACGAAATGTATTAATTTTTGATAAATTACTGAGCTAAGAGTTAAAAAATACTTGACTTCTGCTCAGATTGGTGTAAAATAATTTACAAATCAGAAAAGTACCTCTTGGCAGTTTTCAGAGAGCCTGTGGTGGTTGTGAACAGGTAGCTAATAGGAGCGAAATTGGGCTGATTATCTAGAATGGAAATAAACAATAATTTTCAGGTAGGCACTCCTTATCGTGCAGCTCCTTGTTGGAGGAGATAGAGACGGCAGAAGAAGTGTAGAGATTTTCTGCCAATTGAGGTGGCACCGCGTTATTGATATAATGCCCTCACACAGATGTTTTTTTCTGTGTGAGGTTTTTTATTACCATTTTAGCAGGTGAAGATAAAGCATAGTCTTCAGGCAGGCACTCCTTATCGTGCAGCTCCTTGTTGGAGGAGATAGAGATGGCAGAAAAAGTTTAAAGACTTTCTGCCAATTGAGGTGGCACCGTGTTATTGCTATAACGCCCTCATGCAGGATATTTTTGTCTGCGTGAGGGCGTTTTTGTATTACATGCCTTAGTCCCATTTAACAGTCTGGGCTACTAGCTGAAACATAGGTTCACCTCCTTCTCTATGACTCATTTAATTTTTCAGATATAGGTGATCGTTATGACAAATATCCAAGAACTCCGAAATCAGATTGATCAATTAGATCATCACTTATTAATCCTTTTAGCACAGCGTCAGCAGATAGTCGAGAGAATTGGGTGGCTAAAACCTGTCGGAAGCAAAAGAGCTGTCACTGCCTCTGAGCGAGTGAAGCAAGCCCTTCTAAGCAGGCAGCAGGAGGCAGAAGAATTAGGACTATCAGCAGATATTGCGCTTGCTATCTGGCAAGTTATGATTGAAGCCTTCACTGCTTTAGAGTCGCCAGTCAATAGCAACACCAATGAGATGGATAGAAAGTGAGATTAATCATGAAAAAGGTATTAAATGCTGATATTTTAACCCCAATTCTTGCTTACATGCGCGTGCAAGGTGAGCATAAGGTGATTTTGGAGTCCATTCCACGTGAAAAGGAGAATGCTCGTTTTTCAATTATTGCTTACAATCCGGTCTATAATGTTATCTACAATCACGGTCAGCTAACCTGCAATGATCAGCCGATTGCTCAAGACCCCTTTGACTACCTTCACGAGCTAACAGTGACAGGGCAAAGTAGTGATCTTCCTTTTGCTGGCGGTGCAATTGGATTTGTCGGCTATGATATGATTAGTCTCTATGAAAATATTGGGATGCTTCCTCAAGATACTATTGGAACACCGGATATGCAATTTTTTGTCTATGAATCTTACCTGATTTTCGACCATAAAAAAGAAAAGGTTTACGTCGTTGAGGATAACAACTATAGTCAACGCTCGCTTGATGAACAGCGTCTAGCCCTGACTAAGGTTATTGATGACTTACAGACAGCAGCACCCAATGAGTTTTCCCCCCAAGATTTGCAAGCTTTAAATTTTAAGAACCATATTCAAAAGGAGCATTTTGAAACAATGGTGGCTCAAGCCAAAGATTTGATTCGTCAAGGTGATATGTTCCAATGTGTGCTTAGCCAGCGTTTTTCAGCTGATTTTAGTGGTGATCCGCTTGATTACTATCGTCATTTAAGGGTGACTAGTCCTTCTAACTATCTTTACTTTTATGATTTTGGTCAGTATCAGGTGATTGGGGCCAGTCCGGAAAGTCTAGTTTCTGTTAGAAATGGCGTGGTTACAACTAATCCGATCGCTGGAACTAGGCCACGGGGGAAAAACGAACAAGAGGATATCTGTCTGGCTCAGGACTTGTCTAGTGACGCTAAGGAAACATCTGAGCACCGTATGTTAGTTGATCTGGGACGCAATGATATTGGCAAAATAGCTCAGGTAGGCAGTGTCTGTATTACCAAACTGATGGAGGTAGAGTATTTCCGCTATGTCATGCACCTAACCAGTGTTGTCAAGGGGAAGCTCCTGCCTAATTTGACAGCTATGGAGGCCCTTAAATCTACCCTACCAGCTGGTACTGTTTCAGGAGCCCCTAAGATCCGAGCCATGAAGCGAATTTACGAGCTGGAAGAAGAAAAGCGCGGCATTTACGCTGGAGCTATTGGCTATCTATCAGCAACGGGTGATATGGATTTTGCTATCGCTATCAGGACAATGATTCTTAAAGATCATAAAGCTTACGTTCAAGCTGGGGCAGGGATTGTCTATGACAGTCAACCGGAAAATGAATTTTATGAAACCATTAATAAAGCAAAGGCTATGACCAAAATAGGAGATCAGCTATGATTCTATTAATTGATAACTATGATTCCTTTACCTATAATTTAGCACAGTATCTAGGTGCATTTGCAGATATAGAAGTCGTGCGAAATGATGCTGATAGGCTGCTAGAAAAAGCAGAGCAAGCTCAAGCCTTGGTTTTTTCTCCTGGCCCCGGCTGGCCGGTAGAAGCAGGTGAGATGGAAGATATAATTAAGCGTTTTGCCGGATCTAAGCCCATGTTGGGGATCTGCTTGGGGCATCAGGCCCTAGCAGAGGCCTTTGGCGGACACTTGGGTCTTGCTAAACAGGTCATGCACGGTAAGCAAAGCGACATGGAGCTTATTGAGGACTCACCTCTTTTTACAGGTTTGAACCAAACTGTTCCCATCATGCGTTACCACTCAATTGTTATTGAAGATCTACCCAGAGATTTTGTCGTAACAGCTAAGACTAGAGATGACGATGAGATTATGGCTATACAGCATAAAAAGTGGCCAATTTACGGACTTCAATTTCACCCAGAAAGTATTGGGACACCAGACGGTTTGCGGATGATTGAAAATTTTGTCCGCTTAGTCAGCTAAGATAAATAAGGAGACAGCAATGGAATCATTAAAGCAGATATATCAAGAATTAAGCAGACAGGAAGATTTAACACAAGACGAAGTAAAAGGCCTCTTTGATGCTATTCTGCAGGATCAGCTGACTGAAAGTCAGATTGCCGCTTTTCTACTAGGACTGGCGGTTAAAGGAGAGACGGCAGATGAGATTACAGGGATTGTTCAGGCGCTTAAAGCACATGCCCTTGTACTGCCTGAGGTGTTCACAGATGCCATGTGCAATTGTGGGACAGGGGGCGATCAATCTTATAGCTTTAATATCTCAACGACGGTCTCATTCGTTTTAGCGGCAGGCGGCATTAGGGTTGCTAAGGCTGGAAATCGTTCGATTTCATCGAAATCAGGTTCAGCCGATGTGCTGGAAGCCTTAGGTATCAATATTGCCGCTAGTCCAGAGACTTTGGCAAAGGCCCTGGATCAGGTAGGGCTCGCTTTTATCTTTGCGCAAAGTATGCACCCTGCCATGCGCTTCATAGGTCCGGCTAGAAAAGCCTTGGGAATCCCAACAGTGATGAATCTTGTCGGTCCCTTGGCTAACCCACTTGACTTGGAGACACAATTGATGGGGATCTATCGTGAAGAATTACAGAAAATGGCTGTTCAAGTTATGCAAAAGCTAGGGCGTAAGCGTGCCATGGTTATAACGGGGCCTGATCACATGGATGAAGCAGCTCTCTACGGACAAAATACCTATACTTTATTGGAGAATGGCCAGATTAGTCAGGGTCAGTTCTCTTATCGAGATTTAGGAATGCCAAAAGTCGAATTAGCGGATATTCGCGGGGGTGATGCCAGAGAAAATGCTGAAATTTTGTTGAGTGTCCTTAAGGATGAAGACAGTCCTTATTTAGAAACAACAGTTCTCAATGCAGGCCTAGGTTTCTACGCCAATGGCAAAGTTGCTACTATTCAAAAGGGTATAGCCTTAGCACGCCAGCTTTTGGCTGATGGGTCAGCCTTGGCTAAATTACGTCAATTACAAGAGGTACAGGTATGAATCAGACATTTTTACCCCGCATTTTAAAGGAAAAAGAGCAAGAGGTCGCCCAGTTAGCGCTAGAAGATATAAAGCCTTTGCGCCAGACTTATTCGTTTTATGAGTTCTTACAAACTCATCAGGACAGGGTACAGATCATTGCTGAAGTAAAAAAAGCCAGTCCTAGCCTCGGAGATATCAATCCTGATGTAGATGTTCTGGCTCAGGCTAAGTCTTACGAAACAGCAGGAGCCAGCATGATATCGGTTCTGACTGATCCTCAATTTTTTAAGGGAGATATTAACTATCTGCGTCAGATTTCTAAGGCTGTCGGTATTCCGACCTTAGCCAAGGATTTCATTATTGATGAAAAACAGATTATTCGCAGTCGCAACGCTGGTGCCACTGTCATTTTGCTGATCGTGGCAGCCTTAGCAGAGGAACGCTTGAAAGAACTTTATGCTTTTGCTAATAAACTGGGACTTGAAGTGCTGGTGGAAACCCATAATGCCAAGGAGTTAGCGATTGCTCACCGTCTAGGGGCTAAAATTATCGGGGTTAACAACCGAGATTTGGTTAGCTTTAAAGTCAGTTTGGAGACAACACAAGTTTTGGCTGATCATTTTAAAACAGCTCCTGTTTATGTGTCCGAGTCAGGTTTCTTCACTGGTCAAGATGTTGAGCAGGTAGCCCCTTATGTCAATGCTGTCCTTGTTGGTACAGCCTTGATGACCTCAAATAATTTATCAGCAAAAGTAAAGGAGTTGCAAGTTGACAAAGGTTAAAATATGCGGACTGTCTACCGTAGAGGCTGTGGAGACAGCTGTGGGAGCAGGTGCGGATTTTATTGGTTTTGTTTTTGCCTCAAGCAGGCGTCAGATTAGTCTGGATAGAGCCAAACAACTAGCTCAAGTAATTCCAGATAGGGTGGGTAAAGTAGGAGTGTTTGTCAGTCCCAGCTTGACAGAATTAGAAAAGGCTATTGCGACAGTACCTCTGGATATGGTACAAATCCATGGACAGTTAGATGAGGCAATTGTGAATCAAGTTTCTCTTCCTATTATTAGAGCGCTGCCGGTTTCGGCAGAAAAAGGTAGAGCGGGAAAAACTAAAGGTAAGTGTAGGGACAGGATGCATCCTGGGTCAATTGACGATTATCAAATAAATGCGGACTTCCTTCTCTTTGATGCTCCAGTTTCTGGATCAGGGAAGACTTTTGATTGGCAGCAGTTGGATATCCATGGCATAGAGCTTCCCTACTTTATTGCTGGAGGATTGACAAGTGCGAATGTGAAGGATGCCATAGCGATTTTCCAGCCTTATGCAGTTGATGTTTCATCAGGTGTTGAAACAAATGGCATTAAGGATTTAGCAAAAATTAGACAGTTTATAGAAAGAGTGAAAGCATGACATATCAAGGACCAGATACCAAGGGATTTTTCGGAACTTATGGCGGTCAGTTTGTTCCGGAAACCCTGATGACAGCGATTATTGAGTTAGAGGAAGCTTATCGAGCTGCCCAAAAAGATCCAGCTTTCCAAGGAGAGTTGGATGCCCTTTTGAAAGATTATGTAGGTCGCGAGACTCCCCTGTATTATGCTGAGCGCCTGACTAAACACATTGGTGGCGCGAAGATTTACCTTAAACGTGAGGATTTAAATCATACAGGAGCTCATAAGATTAACAATGCCTTAGGACAAGTGCTGCTGGCAAAACGTATGGGCAAGCAAAAAATTATTGCCGAAACAGGTGCAGGTCAGCACGGAGTCGCTACAGCAACGGCTGCAGCCCTCTTTGATATGGAATGTACCATCTATATGGGAGAAGAAGATGTTAAGCGTCAGGCTTTGAATGTCTTTCGAATGGAACTTTTAGGAGCCAAGGTGCACGCTGTTACTGACGGTTCGCGTGTCCTGAAAGATGCCGTAAATGCAGCCCTTCGAGCTTGGGTTGCTAACATTGATGATACCCACTATGTTATGGGTTCGGCATTAGGGCCAGCTCCATTTCCAGAGATTGTCCGTGATTTTCAGTCGGTGATTGGTCGGGAAGCCAAGCGTCAGTACGCTGCTATCTCTGATGGCCGTTTGCCAGATGCGGTTCTTGCCTGTATTGGTGGTGGGTCAAATGCTATTGGACTTTTTCATCCTTTTGTCAATGACCAAGAAGTAGCTATGTATGGAGCAGAAGCGGCCGGTCTGGGATTAGATACGCAAAAGCATGCGGCTACCTTCGCAAAAGGTCGCCCTGGTATTTTACACGGAGCGCTTATCGATGTTCTTCAAGATGCTCACGGTCAAATTATGGAGGCCTTTTCGATCTCTGCTGGTTTAGACTATCCCGGTATTGGACCAGAGCATTCGCATTTCAAAGAGCTAGGCCGTGCCAGCTACTACGCTATCACTGATCAAGAAGCATTAGAAGCTTTCCAGCTCTTATCGCGTTTGGAAGGAATTATTCCCGCATTGGAGTCCAGCCATGCTATTGCTTTAACACAAAAGATTGCTAAAGATATGGATTCAGACCAATCTATTATCGTGTGTCTATCGGGTAGAGGTGACAAAGATGTCGTACAGGTTAAAGAGCGTTTGGAAGCACAGAAAGAAGGGGGCAGAAGATGAGTAAAACATTAACCAAGACGTTACAAACTGTTAAGGATCAAGGTAAGGGCATCTTTGTTCCTTATATCATGGCCGGTGATCATGATAAGGGGCTAGATGGTTTGTTTGAAACACTGGATTTTTTAAAAGCCAATGGGGCTTCGGCTATTGAAGTTGGGATTCCTTGGTCCGATCCGGTTGCGGATGGTCCAGTTATAGAATTAGCAGGTCAGCGTAGCTTGGCTAAGGGAACAACCCTGACAGCAGTTATTAACAAACTGCAGGAAGAAGCCACTGCAGTTCCTCTCATCATCATGACCTACCTTAACCCTGTCTACCAATATGGGATAAAAGCCTTTATTCAAGCGCTGGCGGATACATCTGTTAAAGGGCTGATTATTCCGGATTTGCCTCACGAAAATGAAAATCTGCTCAAGCCTTATCTAAAAGGAACAGATATTGCTTTAGTTCCCTTGGTCAGTCTGACTACAGGCCTAGAGCGCCAAGAACTCTTGATTGATGATGCAGAAGGTTTTATCTATGCTGTAGCAATCAATGGGGTGACTGGAAAATCTGGTTCCTACCGCAATGATTTAGACAGTCATCTGGCTCGTCTCCACCAAGCGGCTCAGATTCCTGTTTTAACTGGTTTTGGTGTATCTAGTAAAGATGATATTGTTCGCTTTAATCAGGTATCAGATGGTGTTATTGTTGGAACAAAAATCGTTAAAGGTCTGCATGAACATCAAAAGGAAGAATTGGCCGACTTTATCCGTTATGGTTCACAATTGAAAAAATAAAAGTTTTCCCACTATGGACTGACCCCCAAAAAGTTGGACAGTTAATTTATGCCAAGAAGCAAGTTTTGTATTGAGCTGAATGGCCTTCCAAAAGTTAGACAAAAGATCTACTAGATGGGGTGCAATTCACTATTATCCTTTGTCAGGAATTGATCTCGAAATAAATAAAAGCAGTGTCTAAAATTGCCTAGTCAGGGACTTAAATTTTTGAACCGTAATTTTAACTGTTGAGACCTACTCATTAAATAGGAAAAGACAAAAAATTCCAATATTTCAGAAAGTGCTTGCAATTGTTAAATTTTTCTTTATAATGTCTCTAAAGAAAGGGATTAAATTATGAAGAATGTTACACTATCATCTTGGCAATTTGCCAAAAAACACCTAGTCGAGTTATCATGCGTAACAGCCCTAGCGGCTGCCGCAACCTTTGCTGCAGATCCTGCTTCTGCAGATACCCTGTCATCGGATACCGATAAAGGGGCTGAAACAGTTGCCAATCTTAAAGAAGCAGCTCTTAGCGAAAAGGTACCGACAACTCAACCTCAAACGGAAGCCTCCAGCGCAGAGACTGCAGTGGCTCAGACCTCCCAGCCTGTAACACAGACAATATCCAGCGAAAATTTCGGCGATAGAGAAGCGGCCGAAAAAGCCAGTTCTAGTGAAGTTGCCAGTGATACCCCTTCTGCGTCTACTAGTGAAACGGCAGAACAGCAGGGAGTAGTTGTGGCTAAAACCGATACCAGTAGTCAAATAGCAACTGACGCTAATACTAAAGCAACTACCGAAAGAGATGCTTCTCCTTTGACAGCCACTAGTGAGCCTCTCCATCAAGGTTTTCACGGTGATGACCAAGGAAATTGGTATTATGTAGATGAAAAAGGCAATAATCTTACTGGTCTTCAAGTTATAGATGGTCACACTTATTATTTTGATGATAGAGGTGTCCAAGCTAAAGGTAAAGAAGTAGAACTTGATGGTAGTCTCTACTATTTTGATGAAGATAATGGTCAAAAATGGGCCGATCGTTTCCGCCAAGCTGGCAATAATGTTTGGGTATATTATGACAGTAATGGTGCACGTGTCACGGGTGCTCAAATTGTTAATCAGGCAAAGCTTTACTTTAACGATCAAGGTGAGCAAATCAAGGGTGATTTTGCAGTCGATGGTCACTATTATGATAAAAACAGCGGGGCTATGCTGACTAAGCGTTATGTAAAGCATGATGGAAACTGGTATTACGTAGATGAAAAGGGAGATAAGCTAACCGGAGCACAGACGATTGACGGTGTTAAGGTCTACTTCTTTGCGGATGGTCGGCAAGCTAAAGGAGAATTCTCCGGTTACGGCGATACCGGCCAGTACTATGATGCTGATACTGGTGCGCAAGTAACGGATGTGGCAGGGACTCCGAGGTTTATCCAAACGCGGGAAGGTTATCGTTACTATGTTAATGAGAAGGGACAAAGAGTAACAGATCTTCAGATTATTGATGGTAATATTTATTACTTTGGTTCACCAACCAGAAAGTACCACAGTGGAGCGCAAGTGCGAGGTGACCTAGCCTACGCTCTTGACTATAACGATCCGATTCCGGGCAGCAGCCATATTTATTATATGGATCCAGAAACAGGAATAGCTTGGAAAAACCGCTATGTTGAAAAGAATGGCAACACTTATTATTTCGGTACAGAGGGCTATGCCTTGACAGGCGAGCAGACCATTGACGGCTTATCTGTTTATTTCCGTCATGATGGCCGGCAAGTCAAGGGAGAGCTCGTTAAAGAAAATGGTGTAACTCGCTACTATGCACCTGACACTGGTGAACGTGTCCGCAATATGACCCTAACTATTGGCGGAGTAACCTACCATTTTGATGCGGAGGGCAATGGAACAATCGTCCCCCTTTAAGAGCAAGTCAGTTATCTATGTAGTAAAAAGCGAAACGAACTTTAAAAACAGACTTCTTCTGAAAAGAACTAGGAGAAGTCTGTTTTTACTTGTCTTATCCACAGGCATCTACTTTTATAGAACTTAGGATAAATTACTTTAATACCGAATACCGGCTTTTTTCTCTTAATTGTTTTCTTCGTGATCCCTAAATTCAGCCAAGCTCCTTTGGACTTGAGTGATGAAGGTATCGATAATAGCAGCATTTTTAGCTTTTTTTGGCCGGACGTAGCCCAGTGTATGCAAGGGGCTGTCTTTTAAAGGAATAAGCACAATCTGTTCACGCATAAAGCTATTAACGATACCAAGGCCAGAAGCGTAAGCCTCAGAAGCCCGCAGCAGATTCATGACAGTTCCGCGGTCATTGGAATAGATAATTTTTTGATAGTGGTTGATTTCTAAAGGATCCTCGTCAAAATGCATACCAGTTTTTTCCTGCTGAAAACGAATCTGTGGGTAGGTCGTCAAATCTTCCTCGCTGATGACCTCTTGGTCTGCCAGCGGATGATCCTTACCTAAAAAGATGCGTGTTTTGAAATCTCCCAGGGATGTGAACTCCAATCCCAAATCGGCTATATGGCGTGTAAGAAAACGTCGATTTTCATCATTGAGGTAGATAATGCCTAAATCACTTTCGTAGGAGGCAACACTTTCTAAAATTTGGCGAGTGGTTGTCTCAATTAATTGAAAATCCTGATAGTCATCTTCATAAACTTCCGAAACATAGGCCAATGGTTCTGACAGAAAGTCATAGTGGTGACTAGAGACGGTAAAACTTTTGAGATAATCTTTCTGGTAGCGTTCTTCCAGAAGTTTGACTTCACCTAGAATACGTTTGGCATACTTGAGAAAATCCTGTCCTTCTTCAGTTAGAACCATACCGCTATTAGTCCGCTCAAAAAGATGAATGTCCAGTTCTTTTTCAAGATTGCGAATAGCACCTGATAGATTGGGTTGCGTCATATAAAGGGCGATAGCAGCCTTGTTTAAGGATCCATGCTCAGCTACCGCGACCATGTAGCGCAGTTGCAAAAGGTTCATACACGACCTCCTCCTAAGATACTAAGTCATTAAATGATTCTAAAGATTGTTATGTTTGTCTTTTAGCAATAGACTTCAGAAGCCTCGTCTTCTAGACTGTCGGCTCTTACGAAAGGCGAACCCCTATCGTTTACAAGCAAGGCCCAGAGAGCTCAACAAGATAAGAAAATTAGTGATTACCATAAGCATTGCAGCCCAGCTAGGGCTTTTTTAATATGATAAATGCGAGCCAAACTTATATATGAAATACGGTGGCATAAGTAGTCTTCTTGTGAGTGTTCTTATTTTAGCATAAAAGTTTTGGATATAAAGAAAACTTATACTCAGTAATAATAAATATAGATTAGGCAAGAAAAAGGAATTTCGATATGATGGGAATAAATTTTTTTAATTGGTAAGGGGGAGTTGTGATGGCAGATGAATTTTATAACAAACTTCAGAAGATCCGCCGTTATATTCACGAGCATCCAGAGATTTCGGAGCATGAATTTGAGACAACAGCCTATCTAAAAAGGAAATTAGAAGAACTGGACGTTAGGGTAATTGATAGTGGATTAAAAACAGGTTTAATTGCTGAAATTGGATTCGGTCATCCTATCATTGCTCTGCGAGCTGATATAGATGCCCTTCCTATCCACGAACGAACGGGATTGGATTATGCTAGTAAGAATGACGGTGCCATGCATGCTTGTGGGCATGACTTGCACCAAACCAGTCTCCTAGGAGCAGCCGAATTACTAAAAGCTAGGGAAAAAGAGCTCAAAGGGACTCTGCGCCTCATTTTTCAGCCTGCTGAAGAAAATTTTCAAGGCGCGCATCAAGTGATAGCTGCTGGTGGTCTGGATGATGTAGCCGCTATTATTGGTTATCATAATAATCCCCACCTAAAACCAGGACAAATTGGACTGCGCCCCCAGGCTATTATGGCAGGAGTAGAACAATTTGAGGTGAGCATCACAGGCATTAGTGGTCATGCTGCCCGCCCAGATTTAGGGGTCGACACAATTTTAACGATTACAAGTATCGTAAACAATTTGCAGTCTATCATCTCTCGTACCGTATCTCCTTTTGACTCTGCAGTTCTTTCGGTTACGCATATAGATGCTGGAACAACCTGGAATGTTCTACCAGATACTGGTTTCTTTGAAGGGACTATTCGCACTTTTAGTCCTGAAATTCGAGAAAAGGTGATCGCGCGCTTTACCGCCATCGTAGAGCAAACGGCAGCGCAATTTGGTGCTCGAGCAGAGATTACATGGGGAAATTCACCAAGAGTAACCTATAACGATGAAACTTTAACACCGCTGATCTTTGAGAATTCCAAGACATTTGCGGAGGTTCTCAGCGTTCTACCTTCTACGGGAGGTGAAGATTTTGCTGCTTATCAGGAAAAAGTTCCGGGTGTCTTCGCTTTTATTGGCTCTAATGGGACAGATGGAGCTCCTGACTGGCATCATGATGATTTTTTGGTCAAGGATGAGGCCCTTCCTGTCGCGGTAAATTACTACGTAGAAAATGCTCTGTATTTGTTAGAGTATTTTGGAGGCTAATTATGGTAAATAGAATAATCCGACTCAGCCCTTCGGAATATATCAATGAGCCAGGGGCTCTGGCGCAGCTGCCTGAGATTATTGATAGATATAGTTTAAAAAATCCCCGGATCTTAACGGACACAACTGTTTACCAAGTTATAAAAGACTATCTCCCAGATAGGTTTCTGGAAATCTATCCTCTGACTTACTTTGAGGGCAATTGTACTTTTGAAGAAATTGACCGCCTTGTGGAAATTTTTCAAGAGCATGATGCTATTCTTGCTTTTGGCGGTGGACAGTTAATGGATACAGCCAAAATGGTTTCAGATCACCTGAAAATTCCAATCATAGCTTCTCAGACAGTGCCATCAAATTGTGCTGCCTTGACCACAAAGAGTATCATCTATTCACAAACCCACGAAAAAATTGATAACGTGAGGCATAATAAAAGTGTCGATGTCGTCTTACTGGATCCTGAATTGTTGGTGCGTTCACCACGTTCCTATGTACTGTCAGGGATTGGTGATACTCTAGCAAAATTTTATGAGATTCGGCGACGGTTGACAAATGATAAGGCAGATCTGTTATCAATAGAGATTGGGCGTTTTTATATTGAGCTGTGCCGGCGTGAGATGTTGAGCGTGACAGACTACCAGTCATTGACTGGAAAAGCTCTCATCAATTTTATCGACACAATTTTTCTAGTAGCTGCCTCAGTAGATGGTATTGCTGATAAAGATGGTATGAGTGTTGCTGCCCACGCTTTTCACAATGCGTATGTCAAAGTTAAACCGACCGATCGTAGTACACATGGTGAAATTGTAGCCTTGGGGAATCTTTTTCAGGTTTTACTGGAAGGCAATCGGGAATTAACTCGAGAAATTGTCACTTATTATCGCCAACTCGGTTTGCCCCTGTCCTTGGCTGATTTAGGTTTGACAGATGAGGCTGCTATCGAAGCATTGGTACCTTATCTGGCTAGGCCTGAGGATTATCGTTTTCGAACAATTTTTCCTGATGCCACAATAGGGGAGATTGCCAGTGTCATTCAGCAATTAAAGGAGGGCAGCTATGGCTATTAAAATTAGTGCTTCTCAACGAATGGCCAGTAAACAAGCTCACTATACCTCGCAGCAGCAGGAGATTATTCGAAAGTTGAAGGGCGATGGGAAAAAAGTGATCAATCTGGGTCGAGGCAATCCAGACCAAGCTACCTTTCCTGAAATTGTAAAATACATGCAGAAAGCTGTTCAAAAGCCAGAAAATCAAGGTTACCCTCCTTATGGTGGGAAATTAAGTTTAAAGGAAGCTATTATTGATTATTATAAACGAGAATATCACGTTTCCTTGACTAGCGACGAAGTGACTGTTTTTAGCGGTTCTCTAGCCAGTCTGACAGCTTTGCCGATGGCTTTAATGGATCCTCAGGATTTTGCTTTGACACCAGATCCCGCATTTTTTGCCTATGACACAGGTATTAAAATGGCCGGGGCTGATGTCTACCCCTTGCCCTTGCTAGAAGATAATAAATTCTTGCCCAAATATGGCGATATTCCTGATGATGTTTTAAAACGAAGCAAATTGATGTTTTTAAATTATCCAAACAATCCAACTGGTGCCGGAGCCCCTCTTTCTTTTTTTGAAGAGACAGTTGCTTTTGCCAAACAGTATAATATTCTTGTTGTACATGATTTTGCTTATGGCGATATTAATTTCACAGAACCTGCTCCTAGTTTTTTACAGGCCAAGGGCGCTAAAGAAATTGGTGTAGAAGTGGCATCGCTCTCCAAGACCTTTAATATGGCCGGCTGGAGGATAGGCTACGCTGTGGGGAACAAAACTATAATTGCTCTACTAGCTGATTATATAAAAAACTCTGTTGGTGGGACTTTTGGCGCAGTTCAGGATGCAGCCGAGTATGCTTTGAACCATACACAAGATCAGCGGGCCAGCTTAAGGGCTCTCTATCGGAAAAGGCAGAGATTGGCTGTGGATTTCTTAAAGCAGCACCAATTGCCTGTATACGAATCTGATGGAACCTTTTTTCTTTGGCTCAAATTACCCCAAGGGGTAGACGATCAGGAATTTGTACGAGAACTTCTGGAACAAGAGTATGTTGCCCTTATCCCTGGCAGTGTTTTTGGTCCATCGGGGAGGGGATACGTTCGTATCAGTTTAGTGACTGATAGTCAAACAATTTTAGAAGGTTTGGAAAGGGTGCTGCAAGTCTATGAAAGATTTACGACCTCACATTTATCAGCTGATTGATTGTTTAGAGAAGCCTCTGGTTTCAGATGAGTTGACGTCTAGTCTATATCAAGCGCGTCTAGCCTTGATGGATTATCTCGCCTGTTACTACAAAGGGAGCAGACACCCACATGTGAGCGCCCTGCACCGCTTTTATCAGCAGGAAGATTTTTCTTTTAAAAATTTATGGGCAGCAAGTGAGAATAGGGCTGCAAGAGAGAGCGCTGCCTTGCTCTTAGGTATGGCTGCCCACTATGATGATTTAGATGATGTCCAAGCCAATTATCGAGGACATCCCTCCAGTGTTATCTTTTCTGCCTTGTTTGCTGTCGCGGATGCCCAGAGTGACCTTGAAGATTTTTTGCTGGCTTACCTTACAGGAGTTGAAGCTGCGGGTTTAGTGGGACAGCAACTTCAACCGCAGCATGCAGAGATGGGCTGGCATTCGACAGCGACGATTGGAACTTTAGCAGCAGCACTAGCTATTGTTAAATTAAAACGCGTAAGTGGTGATGAGGCTGCGATGCTTATGTCCCTAGCCATAAATCAAACTAGTGGCTATCTCCTTCAGGAAGGTACTGATGGTAAGCCTTTAAACGCTGGCTGGGCTGCTCAACGTGCGGTCAATGCCTATCATTTGGCCAGTTCAGGCCTCACAGCTAATGTTGATATCTTTGATAGTCCCAAAGGGTGGCCGCAAATTATTGGTGGCCAGCTAGACTTCTCGCTGGTTAATCAACACTGGTTTTCGCCACCTCAGATACTTAAGCCTGGACTTTGGTTTAAGCGAACCTCATTTTGCTCGGCTGCAAATTCAGCATACGATGCTTCTCTTGAACTATATACCAAAAAAATTTCTCCGTCAGATATTATAGCCGTTGAGATTGGTTTCCCGGAAAAGGGCGATCTGGCTCTGACAAAGACAAGTCCTAAGACAGGGTTAGAAGGCAAGTTTTCTGCAGAATACATTGTTTGGCTAGGACTGACCAAGGGCGAAGCCACCGAAAATGATTTTAGCGCTAAGCCTGTGTTGCAATCTTTTAAAGACTTTTTACCCAAAATTAAGCGTCGTCATCCTCTCCCCTTGGCTCAGACTGATGAACGTCCAGCAGAAGTCACCCTTACGTTATCGACTGGCTCAAAGGTGACTGCCAAAGTTCAATTTCCTAAAGGCTCTCCTAACAATCCTTATAGTTTAGATGAATTGATGGTGAAGTGGCAAGCGATTATAGGAGAGAAGGCCCCATCTCTGTGGCAGACTTTACAGTACAGGGAGGTTATATTAGAAGATATTTTCAATTAATTGGAAAGGAAAGCAGGTTATGTCAGAAGTTTTAGTACAAGCAGGTCTGGCAGAGGTCGTCGAACTAAAAAATCTTTTTCAAAAAGCCTATGCGGATAATGAAGCGCGGGGGATTCATTTCGCAGCTGCTACAATTAATGAAGATGACTTGCAAGACCATCTGTACTCTACGCCTATCTTTGTAAAAACGGAGCCGTTGGGTAGAATTGTAGCGTCAACGGCTGTCCGATTTCCATGGTCTAAAAATCCCGGACCCTATTGTTTACCACACTTGGGCTGGATAGCGACTCTCCCTACTTATCAGAATCAGGGATTGGCCAAATCATTAGTCATGGATGTTATTGACCATTATCTTTCCCGACAACTTAGAGCACCAGCTGTTACCTTAGGTACGGCTAAAGAACATCCGTGGTTGATAGAAGCCTATGAACGTATGGGTTTCGCTTACCTAGATGAGAAACAACTGTTTTCTGATCATAAAACAGTCTACCTGATCAAGATTTTAGATAAAAGAGCCCTAAACCAAGTAAAAGATGACGCGTTAAAGCTATTGTTAACAGAAAGGAATTTAGTATGAATTTTGATTGGGAGTATTTTTTCAGCTTATTTGCAAGGCTAATCGCCTACCTGCCCATTACTTTGTTTTTAGCCATTATTGCTATGGTTTTGGCTATCCTCGTTGGGGTGGTCATGACGTGGTTGCAGTTAAGCCGCTGGGCTCTTTTACGCTATTTTGCAAAATTTTATATCTCTCTTTTTCGGGGAATGCCGACCTTGGTTGAACTTTTCCTTATTTTTTATGGACTTCCCCAGATCTTTCCTGTCTTTCAAGGGATGACTGCTTTGACGGCAGCTATTGTCGGTTTAGGACTCAAGCAGTCAGCTTATTTGTCAGAGATTTTTAGAGCGGCTGTTAGCTCGGTGGATAAGGGTCAGATTGAAGCTGGTCAAACGTTGACTATCTCCCCTTGGAAGTTATTCCTTCATGTTATCCTACCTCAGTCGGCCTTAAATGCTCTACCAGCTACTGGAAATACCTTTGCTAGTCTTATAAAGGAGACCTCATTAGCTTTTACATTAGGAATTACAGAACTGTTTGGCAATGCTAAGATGGTTGCAGGAGAGTCTTTTAAATACTTTGAAACTTATTTAGCAGCTGGTCTACTTTACTGGTTGGTGATAGTACTTTATAGTGCTTTGCAAAACCAAATCGAAGAAGAACTGGAAAAACCGTATAGGAGGACTACCGATGGCATTCATTGAATTAGAGAATCTAGCTGTTACTTTGGGAGGCAGATCTGTTCTCGAAGATATCAACCTGTCGATAGAAGCAGGCAAAGTAACAACCCTGGTAGGCCCTTCTGGTTCTGGGAAAACTACCTTGCTTAGAATTTTGAACCTGCTGCAGGAACCCTCTCAAGGACAGCTGACAGTTGGTGATACTACAGTAAAAGCTGGTAGTATTGGTAAGCGAGAAATTCATAGTATTAGGCAGTATTCTACAATGGTATTTCAGCATTTTAACCTATTCAAAAACTATAACGTCTTGGATAACGTTGCAAAACCCTTGATTCTTTCTAATAAGGCTAATCGTAAAGAAGCTGCAGCTATCGCTCAAACATCATTAGAAAGGGTTGGTCTGTCACAATTTATTGAACAGTACCCAGCTACTTTATCCGGAGGACAGCAGCAGCGGGTTGCTATCGCACGTGCCATTGCCTTTAAACCCCAAATTATTTTATTTGATGAACCAACATCATCATTGGATCCTGAGATGGTTGAAGGGGTTTTAGATGTCATTGCAGATTTGGCCAAGGAAGACATTTCCATGGTTCTAGTCACCCACGAAATGAACTTTGCCCGTAAAATTTCGGATCAGGTGGTATTTCTTGAAGATGGAAAAGTTTTAACTCAGGGCCCTGCAAAGTTACTCTTGTCATCAGACAGTACCCATGATCGTGTCCGTTCATTTGTCAATTCACTTTATCATGGATCAATGGAAAGTGCTGAGTTATAGGAAGGGGAGAGTTATGGTAAGTGTACTAGATTCAGTATTGCTGCAAGGCAATTTCTCAACGCCTGAAATGCGTGAGGTATGGAGTGATACTAATAAAATAGCTAAGCAGCTGATGGTTGAATCTGCTTTAGCCCAAGCTGAGGGCGAGCTGGATATTATTCCTCAAGAAGCAGCTCAACTGATAGCAGAGAAAGCACATGTTGAAAACTTTGACTTAGTCAAGCTTCAGAAAAAAAGTGCTGAAAAGCGCCATTCTTTGATTGCTCTTATTCAGGGATTACAAGAAAAGGTAGGAGGACAGGCTGGCGAATTCGTCCACTATGGCGTAACAACTCAGGATATTGTTGATTCGGGGACGATGCTGCAGGTCAAAGAAGCTTATGCGATAATACTCCAGCATACGCAAGAGCTTATTACTGCCTTGGCTAATTTGACTAGAGAGTATCGTGCTACCTTGATGATTGGCCGAACTCATGGTATTCATGCTATCCCCATTACATTTGGTTTTAAGTTGGCTATCTGGCTAGATGAGTTGTTGCGCAGTAAGCGGCGTTTGCGTCAATTATCTGAGAATGAGGTCTTTGTTGGCAGCATCAGTGGAGCAGTTGGGACCTATGCCTCTTTCTCTGGTCAAGGTCAAGCTGTTGAAGAACTGACACTGTCTAAGTTAGGATTAGCTGTGCCCAATATCTCTTGGCAGCCAGCGCGTGATCGTTTTTCAGAATTTGGATCTGTATTAGCGATTTACTCTGGATTACTTGGAAAAATAGGGCGTGAGCTGTTTACCATGATGAAGACTGAAGTTGATGAGGTTCATGAACCTTTCATCGCAGGAGAGGTTGGTTCTTCGACGATGCCTCAAAAGCGTAATCCTGCCCTGATTGAAGGATTAGCCAGCCTGACCCAGCCAGTATTTAAAGATTTTGACTTACTGCTGCAGTCCTTATTGATGGATGGAGAGAGGGATGCTATCCACTGGCGCAATGAGTGGGTTGCCCTGCCGGAAATCACTAATTATCTTGATGCTCAGATTGTCAATGCTACTTATATTCTGTCAGAACTTGACGTCAATTCTCAAGCCATGACAGATAATTTAAATAAGCAGGGAGCCCTGCCTTACGCTGAGCGTATCATGTTTGAGCTAGGAAAGATACTGGGCAAGCAAACTGCCCATCACTTGGTTTATGAAGCTGCCATGACTTCCATTGAGACTCATCAAGATTTTATTTCCTTACTTTATCAGCTCCCTGAGGTTCAAAAATACGTTACTAGAGAAGAACTTCTCAGCTGGGTCACTCCTGAGAATAATATTGGGGAGAGCCTAGCCAAGATAGATAAGATCCTTGCCCAATTGGCAGAGTAAAGAAAGAGGTATTTATGAAGAAAAAAACATTTTTAACACTAGCTAGTCTCATTATCCTAGTCGTTATCGCTATTGTTGGTTATCAATCTTACACTAAACAACACACCGCACATTCGGGGGACGATAAAACTCTGAGAATTGCGACAACTGGTGTCAGTTTCCCAGGTTCTTATAAGGACGGTTCAAAATTAACAGGATTTGATGTCGAGGTTGCTCGAGCAGTCGGCAAAAAAATAGGTTATAAAGTTAAATTTACAACGACTAGCTTTGATGGTTTGTTCGGTCTTCTAACTAGTGATAAGGTGGACGCCATCGCATCAAGTGTGGCCATAACAGGTGAACGTAAACAAACTTACGATTTTTCAACACCATATGCAACTTTTAAATATGGCATTGCTGTTCAAAAAGATGCTGCTTATACCAATGTTGAGGAACTTCAGGGAAAAACAATCGGTGCAACTGTCGGTTCAAATCAAATCAATGTTGTTAAGGAACATTTCAAGGATGACGTTACTATTCAAACCTTTGATGATCGGGAGGCAGTCTTACAAGGGCTGCTGAAAGGACAAGTTGATGGCTATGCCAATGCTCAAACGATTTTATCAGCTGTTATCCAGCAGAAAAATCTTGACTTAAAAGTGCTTGATGGTGATCTTGGTCAAGAAAATATCGCCTTGACCTTTGCCAAAGGAAAAAATAAGGATTTGCGCAAGAAGGTTAACGCTGCCCTAGCCGACCTTGAAAAAGATGGGACCATCGCTAGGCTATCTAAGAAATATTTCTCCGGTATCGATGCTTCTTATGGTAACCAAAAGTAATAAAAAAGAATATTGAAGTGGCTGCCTCAGCTTAAATGGGAATCAGGACATTCTGGGGCTTAGAATCAAGAGGGTGTCACACTGCTGTAAGGATTTAGGGGTTCTTTTGTCAGCTGTAGTGGGTAGAATCCCACCAGAAGCTATAGAGCCGATTTAGGTTATTAGTAGTGTGGCCTCTTTTAGTCTCAGAATTTTTTACAAAAAGGTCGAACTCTGTTTGCCTTTTTATGAATGAGGCTGGGACAGCACACACATGGTAACGTCGCCATCATGTATGTGTGCTGTCCTTTTTTCGTAATAATCTGCCTTTTTCTATGCTATAATAAGGGAAAAAGCTATTAGAGGGTGCTGCTATGTCTAAAAACAGCGTTGATATTGAAAGGTACCGTGAGCTAGCCTTGCACAAGCAAAAGGAACATCGTAGATTTTTGTCGGGTCTAAAGAAAAAGGCACCGAAAAATCTAGATAAAATTGTGCAGGACGTGCATACCGAAGTTTTTAAGGAAATTGATTGTCTGGCTTGTGCGAATTGCTGCCGTACATTGGGGCCAGACTTTACTGAAGCTGATATCCAGCGGATTGCTAAGCATTTTCACATGAAGTTACCGGCTTTTGAGGAGATGTATCTACATACGGATGAAGACGGCGATAAGGTCTTTCAGAGTATGCCTTGCCCCTTCTTAGGTGAGGATAATCTCTGTTCCATCTACGATGTGCGCCCTAAGGCCTGTGCCGCCTTTCCCCATACTGATCGTAAAAAGATTTATCAAATCAATCACTTGACTATCAAAAATACTCTCTTTTGCCCAGCGGCTTATCTCTTTGTTGAGAAGCTGAAGGAGAGAGTGTCAGTTTAATCCATACGAAAACAGCTACGCCTTACTAGACGCAGCTGTTTTGTGTATTTTGGCCTACTCTACTGAAGAAAACCATGGTGTCAGGTTGGAAATACTACTTTCTTATTTCTCCAGTATTAGGATCAATAATCCAAGTTTCCCCTTTTATTTGTCGGCCATCGTTGTCAAAAAGATAGGTTTTGCCATCAATGGTTTGAAGGCCGGTAACTCGTAAACCATTATCTTTATCGAGATAATACCAAGTTTTACCAGCATCAGGAGTAACAAAGCGCCCCTTAATTTGCTTACCAGTTTCATCAAAAGTGTAGCGCTTGCCACTGATGATTTGCTCACCAGTCAAGACATGCCCATCGTCCTTATCGAGATAGTACCAAGTTTGTCCGCCGTCAGGTGATGCGAAATCTCCTTTGACTTGGGAACCATCAGCGTTAAAGTAGTGGGTATAACCATCAATAGTTTGAAGGCCGGTAACTCGCAAACCATTATCTTTATCGAGATGATACCAAGTTTTACCAGCATCAGGAGTAACAAAGCGCCCCTTAATTTGCTTACCAGTTTCATCAAAAGTGTAGCGCTTGCCACTGATGATTTGCTCACCAGTCAAGACATGCCCATCGTCCTTATCGAGATAGTACCAAGTTTGTCCGCCGTCAGGTGATGCGAAATCTCCTTTGACTTGGGAACCATCAGCGTTAAAGTAGTGGGTGTAGCCGTCAATTTGCGCTAAGCCCCTTGCCAGCTCCCCATCAGCTTTTCTGTAAAACCAATGATTATCAGTTTCAAACCAGCCTACTTGTGGCCCTTCTTGAGTGAGAGGTTTAAGGTAAAGATTTTGGAAGGCCACGGCACCGTCCCAGAGCCCAACTCCTACATGAGCTTTATTGAAGTACTCCTTAGCATCGTCAAATTGATGCGTCATGACCACTTGACCGTCAATGCTCAGTGAGACGGCATTTTGGGTTTTAGAAATAAGAAGGTGATGATATTGATTGTCATTTAGGGCCTTGGCCAGAGGTGCCTCAGCTATCGTATCTCCTTGGAAGTAATAGAGTCTAACACTAGCCCCCTCACCGAGTTGGAAGGCGTAGGCATTAGCAGGGTCGGCCGCAGGAGAAGCGAAGAAAATATTTACCAGTCCTTTTTGATATTTAACATCGGCTTCTAAGGTGTATTCAGAATAAGGTACCTGCTCCGCTGTCATAAAGGCATCGTTGGCGCTAGAATTACTATCCAGTAATTCCTTATCATCAATTACCCATTGACCTGAAATAGCTTTAAGATTGTTGAGGTTCGTTTTGAAGTTATCTTCAAAAACAGAAATAGTAAAGGATTTAGTCAGACTCGGATTTTCTTTCGCCGTCGCTGTAACCGTTGCTGTTCCAGCCTTAATCGCTTTGGCAGTTAATTTAGAACCGTCTTGTGCGATGTTAAGTACTTCTGGATGATCCACTGTCCAAGTAACTTCTTGCCGAGCAGTTCCCGGTGCCAGCAGAGCGTTAAATGTAGTCGCTTGACCGACATTTAACCGTGTTTCTGCTTGACCAATACCTGATAATTTAAAAGGAGCATCTGTTTGAACTTTATCATTCCAGATGGATTTGAGCGGGTAAAAGGCAATATCAGCTTTGGTATCGCCGCCTTCTGCAAAGACACTGGCACCTAAGCTATTAGGAGATGGGAAAATTTGATTAGCCCCAGTGACTGTATCTCCCTTGGTAAAAACTTCAACACTTGCTCGATCAACAAAAATATGTAGGGAAATACTACCATCTGCATTGGTTGTGACTGTTTGTTTATTGATATCAGCAAACTTATCATTGATAATAACACCAGATTTTGTCCGATCAATAGAAAGTTCCTGAGTGGTCAAGTCATAAATGACAACAGTCTCTTCATCCTGCGATTGACGAAGTTTAAAGCCAAGTTTTGTAGTCGCAGCGCTAGGCCTAAAGGTCGATACAATTTCATAAGTATCCGACTGCACATTTTTGAGCAGATCGTTTTGGGATGTTACTGCAACATCCTTGTAGATAATCGCCTTGTCCGTATCACGCAGGCTTTCATAAGCTTCAATTGGTGTTTGCGTCAGGTAGTAGGTTCCGTTTTCCTTTGTCAGTCCAAGTTGAAGGTTTAGATTATAGGTACCATTGAAATCCTGGTCTACAGTCTTAGCGATTAGATTGCAGTAATCCCAAGTATTCATCCAGTTTAGCTCAGTCAGTTTGGGAATCGTTGGGTGGTCATCAGTTCCAAAGTCCTGAACATAATAAGTCATAGCAGCATAGGAATCTTTCCCAAAATTCATGATGCCATCGGAATTTTTATAGGCTTCATCAGCGACAAAAGTCCATTTACCGTCAACAGGCTTGAAATCACCAACTTTATAATAACGGCCACCGCGGGATAATACCCATTTTACAGTTCCGTCATCTGTTTGGATAGGGTAGAGATCAGGACACTCAGTGTGGAGATCAGGATAAGTAGACTCAACTGTCCAATCTCTTAAGTTATCTGAAGAGTAGATGCGAAGCGGACCGCCAGCTAGTACCATAAACCATTTGTTGTTCCAATGGAAGACTTTGGGATCGCGGAAGTCTTTCGTTTGCAGCGGATCATTGGACCAATCAGCAGCGACTTGATCAACCTTAGTCCAAGTTCGTCCTTCATCAGAACTATAAGCTAATTTGATACGTTGGCCATTACCATCAGCTGTTACTAAGGCAACTAATCCTCCTTGTCCCTCCTTAAAGAATCCAGAGGTATTGTGTTCGTCAACAACGATACAGCCAGAAAACATGGTTCCATTGGCATCAGGATAGAGAGCCATCGGTTGTTCTTCCCAATGAATTAGGTCAGTGCTGGTTGCATGAGCCCAATGCATCGGTCCCCAAACTTGATCATCATAAAACTGGTAGAAAAGGTGGTATTTCCCCTTATAGTAAACCAAACCGTTCGGATCGTTACCCCAACCGTCCTTGACAGAGTAGTGGTACTGATCTCGAAAGAGTTCATTGTAATAAACTTCCTTAGCTTGACGCCGGTGAACATTGATACGGTAGGTTAAGGTTGCCTGATTGCCAGCCTTATCAGTAACAGTACTTGTCACAGTCAAATAATTGGCCCCCACAGCGACAGGGATATCATCGCTGACTTGATACTCTTTACCTGAGCTATCTGTAATCGTGATTTGAGACTTATCGCTCTTAGGGCTAATGGCTAATTTGACAGTTGCAGCAGCGTTATCAACATATTGGATATGAATCGGTGCATTGGGTAAAAATTGTCCTTTAGCTTCTACCTGACCCTTGTCTGAGGTCACGTTAATATCGTTAATCTCAGGTGTGAAGCTCTCAGAAATAGGACTGTAGTAAGTGTTTTGGAAGATCATCTCGCCATTCCAGTTAAGCAGACCCAAGTAACCCTCTTTGATAACAGTATTTTGACCCTTGTCCTCTTTTTGAATGGTATAATCGCCAGTAGAAGCGACTAGATGTCCATTAATATAGCAGGAAATCCAATTGTTAATAGACACAACTGTTAAATGGTAAGTAGCATCTGCAGTAGGTTCGATAGAGCGCTCGTCGATTAATTGCTGATCTTGCCCCTTGTCCCAACGCCAGAACTTACTCTTTTTATTGCCGCCGTCGATATTTAAGGCATAACTATTTTGAACGTTGTTAGGATCCACACTCCTAAAGATTAAGGTTGCAGCCCCTTGGTCTTTTAAAAACCTAACATCTGTTGAGTAGACAAAGTCACTGGCTTTAACATCGGATAAATACCAGCTGTCTCCTTGACCAAGCGCATTGCTATAGAGCCCTTCGTCGCGCTCTTCCCAAGTACCATTAGCTGCTGTGAAATTGGTCAAATTTGTATGATAGCCAGTATCTTGAATGGCAGGAGTAGATGCTGGTTTTTCTACGGCAGCTTCAGCAGCTGGGTTTGTCACTTGGCTTGTCGACGGTTTGCTATTACCTTTTGTATCTTCTGCTGTCGCCTTGTCACCTTCTTGCTGACCATTGACAGATGCCTCAGAGTGAGCGAAAGAAGAGGCTGCTTGTGGAGCTTCAACAACAGTTTGTGAATCAGCAGGAGTGACTGTTTCTTCTGTTGTCGGTTGTTCCAAGTTTGCGCCATCCTTTATGGATTCATTAGACACTAGATTTACAGCACTATCCCCTGATACTACCTCATCAGCTAAAACTGGGGTGCAGAGAGCTAGACCACCTATAATGGTTACTAAAGCACAGCCGTAAACCCATTGTTTACCACGCTTATGCATGTACCAATGCTGGGGTTTTGTCTCTTGCGAATAGACTTTCTTCATAACACATCACCTCATTTTTAAATTTTACAAACAAATTATATTTTTAATGTAAGCGCTTTACAACTCACGCTAGTCATCTCTTGCAATGACAAATGTCATGTAAAAATAGGCAGAAACCTTCCACTATATCTTTTCTGCTTTTCAGAAAATATTAGAAGGAATTATCATTATCTGGTCAGTGGATCTTGATTGCATTATTCACTGAGAAAACAAAAATCCAAGAATTTATCGAGTACTGAAGATAAATCTGTTCAGAAGCTATGTTTTCCTTATTGCATGCAGGAGCAGTCCCAAGCCAATTAGCTACAAGGATTCAGTTTCTCTAGTATAAAAAGGCCCCTTTCTGTTCCTGATAAAAATCTAGGGCCAGACTTACTTCCCTTTATTATTCGCCATAGACTGACGACAGTGCCAGGAAGAAAAAAAGGATCGCAGTTGATCTACTGATAACAACAAAAGCTTTATTTTTTCTGGAATCTGCCTTGCTCAGGGATCAGGCATCATAGGGTGGATTTAAAAAATTAGGGAAGGTAATTCAAATGCTTGAAAACGTTTTCTGTAGTGCTATAATAAACCTGTAGGCGCAGGTGGTACTTACGCAGGTTCTCTTGGTTCTTAGTCGTTGAGTGCAGGCTTAATTTCCTTAAACAGGTCTTTTTGTCTCTCAATCTCGTTTGTTATCAAGAGCGAGCGCTTAGACAAGAAGTCTCTGCCGTGTCTTAAATATAAGGAGGAATAATTATGGCTTATAAGACGACTTATCCTTACACGAATGAGGTGCTGAACTCTTTTGATAATGCAACTGATGCAGATTTAGAACAAGCTCTAGCCAATGGGCATGCGCTTTACAAGGAATGGCGGGCAAAAGCTGATTTGCAAGAACGCAAGGAACAGCTGCACAAAGTGGCTGAGTTATTGCGTCGCGATCGTGACAAATATGCTGAAGTCATGACAAAAGATATGGGAAAGCTTTTTACTGAGGCGCAAGGAGAAGTAGAGCTCTGCGCAGAAATCGCTGATTATTTTGCAGATAAAGCTGAAGCTTTCTTACAGCCTAAGCCTCTTGAAAAGATCAATGGCGAAGGCTACTATATTAAGCAAGCCACGGGTGTCTTGTTGGCAGTAGAACCTTGGAATTTTCCTTTCTATCAGGTGATGAGGGTGTTTGCTCCTAATTTTATGGTAGGAAACCCCATGATCCTTAAGCATGCTTCTATTTGCCCAGCCTCTGCTCAAGCCTTTGAAGATTTAGTAGCTGAAGCGGGTGCACCAGCAGGTTCTTTTAAGAATCTGTTCCTAAGTTATGATCAGGTCTCCAAAGCTATTGCTGATCCACGTATTGTCGGCGTCTGTCTGACAGGTTCTGAACGTGGCGGTGCTTCTATTGCAGGTGAAGCGGGAGCAAATTTGAAGAAATCTTCAATGGAGCTAGGTGGCAATGATGCCTTTATCATTCTGGAAGATGCTGATTTTGATCTTCTGAAAGAAACCATTTTCTTTGCTCGTCTCTACAATGCAGGACAAGTCTGTACCTCATCCAAACGGTTTATTGTTGTTGGGGATCATTATGACAAATTTGTGGATATGGTAGTTGAAGCCTTCAAATCTGCCAAATGGGGCGATCCAATGGATCCAGAGACTACTCTGGCACCTTTGTCTTCTGCTGGAGCTAAAGAAGAGGTACTCGGTCAGATAAAATTAGCCGTTGACAATGGGGCAACTGTCGCTTACGGTAATGAAGAGATTGATCATCCTGGATACTTTGTCCAGCCAACTGTGTTAACTGATATTACCAAGGACAACCCTATTTATAATCAGGAAATCTTTGGACCTGTCGCTTCTATTTACAAGGTTGATTCAGAGGAAGAAGCTATAGCGTTGGCTAATGATTCTAGCTACGGTCTAGGTGGCACTGTCTTTAGTAAAAATCTTGACCATGCCAAAGCCGTTGCTGCTCAAATTGAGACTGGCATGAGCTTTATCAATTCTGGTTGGACCTCCCATCCAGAGCTGCCATTCGGTGGTATTAAGAATTCTGGCTATGGTCGTGAGCTCAGTGAGCTTGGTTTTGATGCCTTTGTTAATGAACATCTGGTCTTTGTGCCAAACAACTAATGAATTGGATTTGAGGCCAAGGGTTGAAAAATAAGTTGTAACTGGGATGGATTTATAATCACCCGTTGCCAATAAATAGGCCGAGTATCTAGACAGCTCCTTGGCCTTCAATTTAAAAAGAAGCTGAGTTTAAATTCAGCTTCTTTTTGGTTATTTCATAAAAAGATAAGGAAGTGTCAAGGAATAACTGTAATGATGCTATCTCTAGCGGCTTAATCACTAAGAGGAGCAGCAAATAAGCTAGGCAAGAGGATATACTTTGCTTGGTTTCTCCTAGCAATTTGCCAGGTAGGGGCCATAATTGTTCAAATGCAAAAATCGCTTCTAGTTTTTGTTATAATAAACCTATGAATGAACTGATAAAACATAAACTGGAACTGTTGCCGGACAGTCCGGGCTGCTATATTCACAAGGATAAAAACGGCACGATTATCTATGTTGGGAAGGCAAAAAATCTCAAAAACCGGGTGCGTTCCTATTTTCGTGGTAGCCACGATACTAAAACTGAGATGTTGGTATCTGAAATTGCAGATTTTGAGTATATCGTGACAGGTTCTAACACAGAAGCCTTACTCTTGGAAATCAACCTGATTCAGGAGAATATGCCCAAATATAATATTCGCCTCAAGGATGACAAATCTTATCCCTACATTAAAATTACCAATGAGCTCTATCCACGTCTTATGATCACGCGTCGGGTTCGCAAGAATGATGGGATATATTTCGGTCCCTATCCCGATTCAGGAGCGGCGACCGAGATTAAACGCTTGCTGGATCGGATTTTTCCTTTCAAGAAATGTACCAATCCAGCGAATAAGGTTTGCTTTTACTATCATTTAGGACAGTGCAATGCCCATACCATTTGCCACACTGATCAGGCTTACTGGGACGGTCTCAAAGAGGATGTCAAACATTTTCTCAACGGCAAGGATAATAAGATTGTCGATCAAATCCGCGATAAAATGCTCAAAGCTTCAGAGCTGATGGAGTTTGAGCGAGCTGCTGAGTACCGTGATCTTTTGGAAGCGATCAGTACCTTACGCACGAAGCAGCGGATTATGAATCAGGACATGATTGACCGTGATATCTTTGGCTACTACGTTGACAAAGGCTGGATGTGTGTACAGGTCTTTTTCGTCCGTCAAGGCAAGCTCATCCAACGCGACGTCAATATGTTTCCCTACTACAATGAGCCTGAAGAAGATTTCCTCACCTATGTGGGACAATTCTACCGTGAGAGCAAGCACTTTTTACCTAAGGAAGTTTTTATTCCGCAGGATATTGATGCTGACTTGGTTAAGGCAGTCGTAGGAACTAAGGTCGCTAAGCCCCAGCGTGGCGAGAAGAAGCAGCTGGTTAATCTAGCGACTAAGAATGCGCGTGTCAGCCTCCAGCAAAAGTTTGACTTACTTGAAAAAGATGTCAAGAAGACCAAGGGAGCTATTGAAAACCTTGGCGAACTGCTCAATATTCCAGCTCCCCGCCGTATTGAAGCTTTTGATAATTCCAATATCCAAGGAACCAGCCCAGTTGCTGCCATGGTTGTCTTTGTCGATGGCAAACCTAGCAAGAAGGACTACCGTAAGTTCAAAATCAAGACCGTTGTCGGGCCCGATGATTATGCCAGCATGCGTGAAGTCATCTATCGCCGTTACAGTCGGGTCATGCGCGACGGTCTAACGCCGCCAGATTTGATTGTTATTGATGGGGGACAGGGACAGGTTAATATCGCTAAAGAGGTCATCCAGAGCCGTTTGGGGCTGGATATTCCCATTGCTGGTCTGCAAAAGAACGACAAGCACCAGACCCATGAATTGCTCTTCGGTGAGCCTCTGGAAGTTGTTGATTTGCCACGGAACTCTGAGGAATTCTTTCTCCTTCAGCGCGTGCAAGATGAGGTCCACCGCTTTGCCATCACCTTTCACCGTCAGGTTCGCAGCAAGAACAGCTTCAGCTCAAAATTGGACGGCATTTCTGGTCTTGGACCGAAACGCAAGCAGCTCCTGCTCAAACATTACAAGAGCCTGACTAAGATTCAAGAAGCTGATATTGAGGATATAATCAATTGTGGTGTCCCGCGCAAGGTTGCAGAGGCAGTTAAAGCAGCGCTAAGTAAGGAAGTTGTTGAGAAAAAAAATGAAACCGAGTAGACAGCCTCGGTTTTTAGCGTAGCTAAAAATTGCCTGCCTTCCCTATTTATGATACTCTAAGTCTACTGAAACGATAGAAAGGGATTCTTATGGTAAAAGAATACGATTATATTGTCCTCGGCGGCGGTTCTGGTGGAATCGCCTCAGCAAACCGCGCAGCCATTCGCTGCGCTAAGGTTCTCTTAATCGAAGCTGCGGAAACTGGCGGAACCTGTGTCAACCGCGGCTGTGTACCCAAAAAAGTCATGTGGTACGGGGCGCAGGTAGCTGAGAGTATCCACAAATATGCTGGTGAGTATGGCTTTACTGTTGGAAATGTTGACTTTGACTTCATGACCCTTAAAAATAATCGAGAAGCCTATATCGACCGGATTCACGGCTCTTATGAGCGCGGCTTTGCCGCCAATGGTGTTGAGGTTCTCAATGCCTATGCTACCTTTATCGATGCCCACACGCTGGAAGCTAATGGTGAAACCTATACAGCACCACATGTCCTTATTGCAACTGGCGGTCATGCCCTTATTCCTGAAATTCCAGGGGCTGAGTATGGTATTACTTCCGATGGCTTTTTTGAGTTGGATGAAGTACCTAAGCGCGTGGCTATTGTGGGAGCTGGCTATATCGGTGTTGAGATTGCTGGTCTCCTTCATACCCTAGGCAGTGATGCCCATCTTTTTGTTCGCAAGGATCGGCCGCTTCGCAATTGGGACAACTACCTGACCGATGCCCTCATGGAAGAGATGACAAAAGACGGTCCAACCCTGCATAAATACTGTATACCAAAGGCAGTAGTGAAAAATGAAGATGGCTCTTTAACGCTCAGCTTTGAAAATGGTGAGGAACATACGACTGACGTCATTATTTGGGCTATTGGCCGCGTTGCAAACACTAAGGGCTACGGCCTTGAAAATACAGGCGTGGTTCTCAATGATAAAGGATTTATCCAAGCTGATGAGTATGAAAACACCAATGTTTCAGGTGTCTATGCCATCGGTGATGTCAATGGTAAGATCGAGCTAACGCCGGTTGCTATCAAGGCTGGCCGCCAACTGTCGGAGCGCCTTTTCAATGGTCAAAAGGTAGCTAAGATGGACTACACTAATGTCCCAACAGTGGTCTTTAGTCATCCAGCTATGGGCAAGGTCGGCTTGACGGAAGAACAAGCCATTAAGCAGTATGGGAAAGATCAAATCAAAGTCTATACCTCATCCTTTACTTCTATGTATACAGCCTTGGCTGACAATCGCCAAGTGGCTCGCATGAAATTAGTTGTTCAAGGTGAAGATGAAAAGGTTGTCGGCCTCCACGGTATCGGCTACGGTGTTGACGAAATGATTCAAGGCTTCGCGGTTGCGATCAAGATGGGAGCTACCAAAGCTGATCTTGATAGTACAGTTGCCATCCACCCGACAGGTGCGGAAGAATTTGTTACGATGAGATAAGGCTAATAGATCTGCATCAAACGGAGGACAAGATAAAAGACAAAAAATCCCAAATCAATTCATGATTTGGGATTTTAGCTAGTTCTTTTGATCCAAAAGATAACGGCGCACTTCTGCAATAAAGTAGAGAGAGCCTGTCACGATAAAAAGATCATCAGAATCCTTGGCCTTATCCAGCCATTCTCGAAAATCAGCAACCTTTGAGTAGATTTCAGGATAGTCTGCTAAGTCAGCTGCCTCTGGGAAAGCAAAAGTAGTGACACTGAGCTCCAGACCCTCCAGCAGCGCTAACATTTCAGAAAGATTTTTTCGCTTCAAGCCTGCAAAAAGCAGCTGTTTAGAGTAGCTTGAAAAATCTGTTTTTAAAAGGTCAATCAGGGCAGCAATTCCTTGAGGATTATGGGCTCCGTCCAGCAGAATGTTAGGTTTGATTAGTTCGCCGCGACCGGGCCAGAAAGCAGAACGTAAACCAGTCCTGATTGCATCCTCATCGATCTTAGGGAAATTTTTTTGAAGAAGGAGACTGGCCTCAATGGCCAAGGCTGCATTATTTTGCTGGTGAGACCCGAGAAGACTCAGGCTTAAATGTTGCAAACTGCCCAACGGACCTTTGAAATCAAAGCCATTGCTGGTATCTTCAATCCGAAAGTCCCGACCAGCTTGATGGAAGGGAGCTTGTAACTGCTTGGCTTCATTTTCAAAAACGATTTGAGCTTGCTGAGGGACTGGTCCAAGAATTATCGGCCGTCCAGATTTGATGGCTCCTGCCTTATGCCAGGCGATGTCTTCCAGACGATTGCCCAAAGTATCCAAATGATCATAGCCAATAGAAGTGCAGATGGTTGCTAAAGGGGTGATGATATTAGTTGAATCAAAACGCCCGCCGACACCGGCTTCGAGGATGGCCATATCAACTGGCTGTATACGCTCAAAATACAGAAAAGCAAGAACAGTGACTAATTCAAATTCTGTCAAAGTTCCCAGTTCTGTCTCAGCAAGTTTCTCTAACCAGGGGCGGACTAAATCAAAAGTTTTTACTAGATCCTGGTCGCCGATAGGCTGACCGTCAACAGCTATTCTTTCATTAAAGCGAGTGATAAAGGGCGAGGTAAAGGTTCCCGTCTTGTAGCCTGCCTGGCTAAAGACAGCTTGGAGCAGGGCAGTAGTTGAGCCTTTGCCATTAGTTCCGACAATATGAAGACTGGGAAAGCCTGTTTGGGGCCTTCCCAGCTTATCTAATATCCAACTTAATCGCCTGATATCAGGCCGGCGTCCATTAGCTTTGTGGCTGTGGATAGCCTGTAAGGTTTCTTGATAGGTTAGCATTGGTGTTATTGTTGAGGTGTTTGGCCAGCATCTCCGCCAGCTTGCCCTTGGTCAGCCGTGTTACCAGCGTCTCCACCAGTTTGCCCTTGGTCAGTCTGACCTCCTTGGTCGCTTGCAGATTCTGCCGTGCCTCCGTTTTGATCCTGTCCTTGACTTTGATCCCCTGTTTGCTGGCCATCTTGTGTTTGGCCGCTGTTAGCACCACTGGAACTTGCTTGACTATTACTATCCTCTTTTTCTTTAATAACCGTTGTTGTAGAAGTGTCAGATGATTTATCGCTATTTGAACTATTGCGGGAAATGGCAAAATAACCCAGTGCCCCCGAAATAGTTACCAGCCCTGCTGCAATGGCCACTATTTTTTGCAGTGCTGAGAAACCTTTCTTGGCACCTCGGGTAATTTTCTTAGTAGCTCTCGCCTTAGGGATAGATTTTTTGGCTTCTCGACGGATTGGAGTGTGGCTAAGTTCTGTATTTTCTTTCTTGCTGCGTTGTGAACGTGAATATTGAGACATGGCGAATTTTCTCCTTAAAAAGTTTTCTAGCTACTAGTTTACCAAAATCTGGAGAAAATTTCTTATATAAAGTAGTACATGCTTTCCTCTTTCTGTCTGAGCCTCGAATCGGTTTTCTGCCTGTCTCTTGCTTACTAAATTATGCTATAATAATGCTAATTGACTATTAAAGGAACGACTATGATTTATTTTGATAATTCAGCAACAACCCTGCCCTATCCCGAAGTTCTTCGCAGTTATCAAGAGGTGGCCACTAAGATTTTCGGTAATCCTTCCAGCCTTCATGGCCTTGGTGAGCAAGCGACCCGCTTGCTTGAGGCTTCTCGCAAGCAGATTGCTCAACTATTAGGCAAGTCAGCTGAGGAAATTTTTTTCACCTCTGGCGGGACTGAGAGCGATAACTGGGCGCTCAAAGGATTGGCTTTTGAAAAAGCCCCTTATGGTAAGCATATTATTGTTTCAGATATCGAGCACCCTGCTGTCAAGGAGTCGGCTAAGTGGTTGTCTACCCAAGGATTTGAGGTTTCTTATGCCCCTGTTGATAGCCGCGGCTTTGTAGATGTAGAACAGTTGGCTGGCCTCCTGCGACCGGATACCATCTTGGTCTCAGTCATGGCCGTTAATAACGAAATCGGATCGATTCAACCTATCCACGCTATTTCAGACATTTTAGCTGATCGGCCGACCGTCTCTTTCCATGTGGATGCTGTTCAGGCTATTGGAAAGATACCAATTGCCAGCTATCTGACTGACCGAGTTGACTTTGCTTCCTTTTCAGGACACAAGTTTCATGCCGTCCGTGGTGTCGGCTTTCTCTATAAGAAGATTGGCAAGCGTATCAATCCTCTTTTGACGGGCGGCGGTCAAGAAAAAGACCTACGATCAACTACTGAAAACTTAGCTGGCATTGCAGCTATGGCTAAGGCCTTGCGACTGACTTTAGATAAAGAGGCGGAGGCGCTTTCTCGTCTTGCCAAAATGAAGAAGATCATCTATGATGAATTAACAAATTATGACGATATTACTGTTTTCTCGGATATCAGTGATGATTTTGTGCCCAATATTTTAACCTTTGGTATCAAGGGGGTAAGGGGAGAAGTAGTGGTGCATGCTTTTGAAGAGCGTCAAATTTATATCTCCACGACCAGCGCTTGTTCCTCTAAGGCTGGTAAACCTGCTGGTACACTGATTTCGATGGGAGTACCAAGCAAGGAAGCTCAGACAGCCGTTCGAGTCAGTCTAGATGATGATAATGATATGAGTCAGGTCGAGCAATTCCTAACCATTTTCAAACAGGTTTATGCAAAGACAAAAAAGGTCCGTTAAGGATTAGTAAGAAGAAAGGGTGTCCGGCAGTTGATCGTCGGACTTTTGAAAGATTATATGCAGTATTCTGAAATTATGATTCGCTACGGTGAGCTTTCGACTAAAGGGAAAAATCGCATGCGTTTCATCAATAAACTCAAGCGCAATATTGAGGATGTCCTTGCTATCTATCCTGATGTCAAGGTAACAGCTGACCGCGACCGTGGTCACGTTTTCCTCAATGGGACTGACTACTATCCCGTTGCAGAAAGTCTCAGGCAAATTTTTGGGATCCAGGCTTTTTCGCCAGTTTATAAGTTAGAAAAGGATATGCCAACCCTGCGGAAGGCTGTTCAAGATATTATGACTGACCTCTACCATGAGGGCCTGACCTTCAAGGTTGCCAGCAAACGCAGTGATCACAAGTTTGCCTTGGACAGTCGTGAGCTCAATCAAGATCTTGGTGGAGCTGTCTTTGATGTCCTCCCTGCTATCGAGGCCCAGATGAAAAAGCCTGATATTACCCTCAAGGTAGAAATCCGTGATGAAGCGGCTTATATCTCTCACGAAGAAATCAAGGGAGCTGGGGGTCTGCCAGTTGGCACAGCTGGTAAGGGAATGCTCATGCTCTCAGGTGGTATTGATTCACCTGTAGCGGGTTATTTGTCTCTCAAGCGAGGAGTAGATATTGAAGCGGTCCATTTTGCCAGTCCTCCTTACACCAGTCCGGGCGCCCTTAAAAAAGCTCATGATTTGACACGTAAACTGACAAAGTTCGGCGGTAATATCCAGTTTATTGAAGTTCCCTTTACGGAAATTCAGGAAGAAATTAAGGAAAAAGCACCCGAAGCTTACCTCATGACCCTAACACGTCGCTTTATGATGCGAATTACCGATCGGATTCGTGAGCAACGCCATGGTTTGGTCATCATAAATGGCGAAAGTCTCGGACAGGTTGCCAGTCAAACCTTAGAGTCAATGCAGGCTATTAATGCGGTGACGACAACTCCTGTTATCCGTCCAGTGGTTACTATGGATAAGCTGGAAATTATTGACATTGCTCAGCAAATCGATACCTTTGAGATTTCTATACAGCCTTTTGAAGATTGCTGCACCATTTTTGCACCTGACCGCCCTAAAACTAATCCTAAAATCAAAAATGTTGAGCAATACGAGGCTCGCTTGGACATTGAGGGCCTCACTGAGCGTGCTGTTAAAGGCATTACGGTTTCTGAGATTACCCCAGAAGGGGAAAATGATGCTGTCGACGAACTGATCGAGGATCTGCTGTGACAAAACCAGTACAGAATAAGGTAAAGCGTCTATCTGAAGTTTCTCTTGCGTCCGATTCCAAATATCTTCAAATAGTTAAGGAGCTCTATGAATCTGCCTTCCCAGAGTGGGAACGTCTGCCACTTTCTTGGCTGATAAACTGCCTTATGGGCGGATATGCTGACTTTACAGCTTATTTTGACGGGGGTAACTTTTGCGGCTTTACTTACAGTCTGAAGTCGGACAAGGTCTATTATCTCTTATTCTTAGCTGTTCCGAAAGACCTGCGCTCAAAAGGTTATGGCAGTACTATCCTTAAGGCAGTAGCCCAAAAGGCTGGAGACTGCCCCTGTATCCTAGTGATTGAGCCTTTGGATACGAGCGCAGGCAATTACTCTCAGCGCCTGCGCCGCCTCGCCTTTTATCAAGCCAACGACTACCACTTGATCCCTTATTATTATTACGAAGACAGCCAGCAGTATCAAGTTATGGCTAGCCGTTCCAGTGTGCTCATTGAAGATTTTGTTGAGCTAGCTAAGCAGATTGAAGCAGCTAGGATTAAGGTCAGAGTGGAAACTATTGATCATTAAAAAAGATAACCAACCTTTCTTAGGCATGGCTACAAGCACTGTCATTGGGAAGGTTGGTTGTTTTTATCAGTCCTTCAAAAATCATATTAACGACCTCTTTTTATGGAAGCGTAATCATGATATAATGATGGGCAAGGAGGACCAAAATGAAAAAGAATTCAATCCCGAAGGCCAGCCTAATCTGTCTGACCCTGATTTTAGCCATTTTAGCTTTTGGAGCTCTTCACGATGTTATCAAGATGCAGGGGAAGTCCAAGGCCTCCTCTGTTCAAACTGCTCGTGTGGTTGCTAATGGTGATATTTTGATCCATGATATTCTCTATATGAGTGCCCGGCAGACAGATGGCTCTTATGATTTTGCCCCTTACTTTCAGTATGTCAAAGACTGGATCTCCGATGCGGATCTAGCACTAGGAGACTACGAGGGAACAATTAGCGCTGACCACCCCTTAGCTGGCTATCCCCTATTTAATGCTCCAAAAAGTATAGCTGATACTATGAAAGAAACAGGCTATGACGTTGTCGATTTAGCACACAATCATATCTTAGATTCTAATTTGGATGGCGCACTTGAAACAGCTCGAACCTTCAATGATTTAGGAATAGATACTATCGGCATTTATCAGAAAAATCGTCGCAAAGAGCCCTTTCTTATAAAAAAGGTTAATGGGATTAAAATAGCTATTTTGGGCTATTCTTACGGTTATAATGGCATGGAAGCCAATGTCAGCAAAAGTGATTATCAAAAGCACTTATCTGATCTTGACAAAAAGCAAATCAAGTCGGAACTAAAGGAAGCGGAGAAAGAGGCAGATGTCACTATTGTAATGCCGCAGATGGGAGTGGAGTATCAGCGGACTCCGACCGATGAACAAAGGAGTCTATATCATAAGATGGTTGAGTGGGGAGCAGATGTGATTTTCGGAGGACATCCCCATGTGGCAGAGCCATCAGAAGTGGTAACAAAAGATCATCAAAAAAAATTTATTATTTATTCCATGGGAAACTTTATTTCTAACCAATGTCAAGAAACGGTAGATGATATTTGGACTGAGCGAGGCCTATTGATGGATGTCACGTTCGAGAAAAAGGATAAGACGACCACGATTAAAACAGTCAAGGCCCATCCAACCATGGTTTGGCGGCAGGACACTGGTCAGACTGTCGATGAAGGCTACCAAAAGTATGCTTACAAAACTCTAGTTTTGGAAGATTTTATTAAAGGTGGGAAGTACCGAAAAGACCTTGATGATAGCATGAAAGAAAAGGTTGATGTAGCTTATCAAGAGATGAATGAACTCGTTGATTTGCATTGGAAGTGAGCTAATCACCTAAATGAGATGTTAGCAAAAACTTATTCGGGTGAAAGCTTCAAACATAAAAAATACTTTAATCTTGAAAAATCATTTCTGATGTGCTAAACTAAGAACGTTGACTATATGCACATCCTGTGCAACCGCTCGATCACTGTTTTCAAGTAGTTTCGTACTCACGGTGTTAGGCGAGTCTTCACATGAGGGAATTTCCTTCACAACAAAATCTTATAGGAGGTGCATAATGAGCACATACGCAATCATCAAAACTGGTGGAAAACAAGTTAAAGTTGAAGTCGGTCAAGCAATTTACGTTGAAAAACTTGACGCTGAAACAGGAGCAGAAGTAACTTTCAATCAAGTCGTTCTTGTTGGTGGTGATTCTACTAAGGTCGGTAGCCCACTTGTTGATGGCGCTACAGTTGTGGGTACCGTTGAAAAACAAGGTAAGCAAAAGAAAGTTGTTACCTTCAAGTACAAACCTAAAAAAGGTAGCCACCGCAAACAAGGTCACCGTCAACCTTATACTAAAGTTGTCATTAACGCTATCAACGCTTAAATGTTTTGCCTATCATGATTAAAGCAACTTTTACAAGAGACGCTGATGGCTGGTCAGAAATGAAAATTTCAGGTCATGCTGGCAGTGGTGAGTATGGCTTTGATGTGATCTGTGCTTCGGTTTCTATGCTGACGCTCAACTTTGTTAATTCAGTTGAAGAGCTGACCGGTATGGAACTAGAATTGGAATTAGCAGATAGCGGAGGCTTCTTGCGTGTGATTAAGCCGCAGGAGATGACTCCTAATCAAGATCAGGTTTGGCAGACACTCTTCGCTTCGGTTGTTATCGGCTTAGAAAATCTGGCTGAAAATTCTTCCGAATATGTGGCCAAACCCGCAATTCAATAAGTTTTCAACGAAAGGATATTATTATGCTTAAACTTAATCTTTCTAACTTGCAATACTTCGCCCACAAAAAGGGTGGAGGTTCTACATCAAACGGACGTGACTCAGAAAGCAAGCGCCTTGGTGCGAAAGCTGCTGATGGTCAAACGGTAACAGGTGGTTCAATTCTTTACCGTCAACGCGGAACTCATATCTACCCTGGTGCCAATGTAGGCCGTGGTGGAGACGATACTCTCTTTGCTAAAGTTGAAGGTGTTGTTCGTTTCGAACGCAAAGGACGCGATAAGAGACAAGTATCTGTTTACCCAATCGCAAAATAATTAATTTATTTACTCAAGACAGGCTCAATTAGGCCTGTCTTTTCTTTGCAATTTTTTACTGATACTAATACTAAAAAAGTTTTAATGACTTTGTAATAACAAGCGGAGCAGTAACTGCCCTCGAAAAACGATCTAATAGTCGCTTAAGCGGTCATAATGAAAGTAAAATAGTAGGGAAATCATTTAATGATTTATAGTAATATGGTGTTAAAAAAGAAAGCGATAACAAAAATTAATTTTTCAGAAAATTATCCTATTTTTTTGAAAAAATAAAACTAAAGCTATTATATCAATAAAAAAATTCTCATAAAAATTATAAATAACTAGAAATAATTTGTAAAAAATGTTAAAATAACTTGACGCTTGAAATTTTTTAATCTTTAAAAATTTTAGGTGCGCGATTTATTTTCAAATTAGGAGGACTCCATACATGGAGAAGAATGTACATTACAAGATGCATAAGGTTAAAAAGAGATGGGTAACTGTCTCTGTAGCCTCTGCCACAATGCTAGTCTCAGCTTTAGGTGCTTCAAGTGTCAGCGCCGATGAGACAACTGAAGAAACAGCTAATCAGGCTGTTGTTGCTAGCGATCAGGTTAATGCTGCGCAAGATGCTCAAGCCCAAGACCTGCCTGCTACAGCAACATCTGAACAGCCTCAAGCTGTTGCTGCCGATGAGGCCGCTGCTAATCAAGCGGAACAAGCAAATGAAGCTGAAACTCCTGCCAGTGCTGAAACGGTTCAATGGGATGTCGCAGCCAATGCGAATCCTGAAGTATCAGCTGATGCCCTTGCTGAATCAAAAGCAGTAGCGGCCCAAGAACAAGCTAATGCAGTTCCTGAAGCCTTAACTTCTTTGTCTAATGTTAAACAGGTGGACGGCAAATATTATTATTACGATGAAGATGGCAATGTTAAAAAGAACTTTGCTGTTAGCGTCGGTGACACCATCCTTTATTTTGATGAAAATGGTGCTTACAAAGATACATCGAAAAGCACTGCTGGAAATACCTCTGAACTCAATCGTGCGGAAACTGCTTTTACTAGCAACAACCGTGCCTACAGTACAGCAGCTGAAAACTTTGAAGCTATTGATAACTACCTGACAGCTGATTCTTGGTACCGTCCAAAATCAATCCTCAAAAATGGTCAAACTTGGACAGAATCAACTAAGGACGATTTTCGCCCGCTCTTGATGGCATGGTGGCCTGACACAGAAACTAAACGCAACTATGTCAACTACATGAACAATGTTCTGGGAATTGATAAGGCTTATTCAAATACTGCAAGTCAGGCACAGTTAGCAAGTGCAGCTGAGCTTATACAAGTGCGTATTGAACAAAAAATTACTTCAGAACAAAATACTAAGTGGCTTCGTGAAGCTATTTCTGCCTTTGTCAAGACTCAATCTCAGTGGAATGGCGAAAGTGAAAAGCCTTACGATGATCACTTGCAAAATGGTGCTCTTCGTTTTGATAATGAAAGCACTTTAACACCAGATACCCAGTCGAGCTACCGTCTGCTTAATCGCACACCAAGTTCGCAAACTGGTCAGTTAAGTTCTAAATATAAATACAATCCTAATGACCCACTCGGTGGCTATGAGTACCTCCTTGCTAATGATGTGGATAACTCAAACCCAGTTGTACAGGCAGAGCAGCTTAACTGGCTTCATTATCTGCTTAATTTTGGTAGCATCTATGCGAACGATCCAGATGCCAACTTTGATTCCATCCGTGTTGACGCAGTAGATAACGTTGACGCAGACTTATTGCAAATTTCTAGCGATTACCTTAAATCAGCTTATAAGATTCACCAAAATAATAAGAATGCCAACGATCACGTCTCTATCGTAGAAGCATGGAGTGATAACGATACACCATATCTTCATGATGAGGGCGACAACCTCATGAATATGGATAATAAGTTCCGCTTGTCAATGCTTTGGTCATTGGCTAAACCAACTAATATCCGTTCAGGTTTGAATCCATTGATCCACAACAGTGTTGTTGATCGTGAACTTGATGAACGCGAAGTTGAAGAAATTCCAAGCTACAGCTTTGCTCGTGCCCACGATAGTGAAGTACAGGACTTGATTCGCGATATCATCAAAGCTGAAATTAATCCAGATTCATTCGGATACTCATTTACGCAAGAAGAAATTGATAAAGCCTTCAAGATCTACAACGAAGACTTGAAGAAAACTGATAAGAAATATACGCATTACAATGTGCCTCTTTCTTACACCTTGCTCCTAACAAACAAGGGCTCAATCCCTCGTGTATACTATGGAGATATGTTTACTGATGATGGCCAATACATGGCTAACAAAACGGTGAACTACAATGCGATTGAATCCCTCCTGAAAGCACGTATGAAGTACGTTTCAGGTGGACAACGCATGCAAAACTACAACATTGGAAGTGGTGAAATCCTTACCTCTGTACGTTTTGGTAAAGGTGCTTTGAAAGCAACAGACAAGGGAGATGCTACAACCCGTACCTCTGGTGTTGGTGTTGTTATGGGGAACCAACCTGGATTTAAGTTGAATAAAGGTCAAGTTGTTGCCCTTAATATGGGAGCTGCCCATGCTAACCAAGAGTACCGTGCTCTCATGGTTTCAACTAAGGACGGCGTTGCGACATATGCTACCGATGCTGATGCTGCTAAAGCTGGCTTGACTCGCCGTACAGATGAGAATGGCTACTTGTACTTCCTAGAAGACGATCTTGTTGGTGTTGCTAACCCTCAAGTCTCTGGCTTCCTTCAAGTCTGGGTGCCAGTCGGAGCACCAGCTAACCAGGATATCCGTGTAGCAGCTACTGAAACAGCAAACACTGATGGTAAATCACTTCACCAAGATGCTGCTATGGATTCACGCGTTATGTTTGAAGGTTTCTCAAACTTCCAAGCTTTTGCAACTAAGGAAGAAGAGTACACTAACGTTGTCATCGCTAACAATGTTGACAAATTCGTATCATGGGGTATTACTGACTTTGAAATGGCTCCTCAGTATGTGTCATCTACAGACGGTCAGTTCCTTGATTCGGTTATCCAAAATGGTTATGCCTTCACTGATCGCTATGATCTTGGTATGTCAAAAGCCAATAAGTATGGTACAGCAGAACACCTAGTTAAAGCCATCAAGGCGCTGCATGCTAAGGGCCTCAAGGTAATGGCAGACTGGGTTCCAGACCAACTGTACACCTTCCCTAAACAGGAAGTCGTTTCTGTAACACGTACAGATAAATTTGGTCGTCCAACTGCCGGTAGCTCTATTAAGAATACACTCTATGTTACTGATACCAAAGGTAGCGGAGATGATTACCAAGCTAAATACGGTGGTGCTTTCTTGGATGAATTGCAAGCCAAATATCCTGAAATCTTTGAGAGAAAACAAATCTCAACAGGTGAGGCAATCGACCCATCAACTAAAATTACGCAATGGTCTGCTAAATACCTTAACGGAAGCAATATCCTTGGACGCGGTTCAGACTATGTTCTCAGTGATCAAGTTACCGACCGTTACTTCAATGTAGACAAAGATAAGCTCTTCTTGCCGAATGCTCTCCTTGGGAAATCAGTTGCTGCTGGTATCCGTTACGATGGTAAAGGTTATATCTATAACTCAAGTACAACTGGTGAGCAAGTCAAAGGCAGCTTTATCAACGAAGGCGGTAACCTCTATTACTTCGGTAAAGATGGTTATATGGTCTATGGTGCGCAAAACATCAACGGCGGTAACTATTTCTTCCTTGAAAATGGTGTTGCCCTGCGTAACAGTACTTACACTGATGCTGAAGGAAATACATATTATTTCGGCAATGATGGTAAACGCTATGAAAATGGCTACCAACAATTCGGTAATGGATGGCGTTACTTTAAGAATGGCGTGATGGCTATCGGATTGACAACTGTTGATGGCAACATTCAGTACTTTGAGAAGGATGGTATGCAAGTCAAGGGGCAAATCATCGTTGCTCGCGATGGTAAAGTTCGCTATTTCGATGAACATAGTGGTAATGCCCTGATGAATACTTTCATTTCAGATAAGTCAGGCCACTGGTACTATCTTGGCAAAGATGGTGCTGCTGTAACAGGTGCTCAAACTATTGGTAAACAACACCTCTATTTTGAAGCTAATGGTCAGCAAGTTAAAGGTGATTTTGTCACTGGTAATGATGGCAAACTCCGCTTCTATGATGCTGACAGCGGAGATATGTGGGTCAATACTTTTGTCGCAGATAAATCAGGTCACTGGTATTATCTTGGAAGTGATGGTACAGCTGTAACAGGTGCTCATACTATTAATGGTCAGCATCTCTATTTCAAGGAAAATGGCCAACAAGTTAAGGGTGGCTTTGCAACCGATAAGAACGGTAAAACTCACTATTATGATGCTAACAGCGGCGAAGCATGGACAAATCGATTTGCTTCTGACAATGCTGGTAACTGGTACTACCTTGGAAGTGATGGTGCTGCTGTAACAGGTGCACAAACGATCAATGGTCAACGTCTCTATTTCAAAGAAAATGGTCAACAAGTTAAAGGTGACGTAGCCAGAGGCCGTGATGGTCATTATCGTTTCTACGATGCTGACTCTGGTGAACAAGTGTATAATCGTACTGTTAGAGCCGCAAATGGTCGCTGGTACTATGTTGATTACAGAGGTATTGCTTACCGCCTTTAATCGTCACTGTGCAGACTTGTACAAAAACTTATAATAGTTTTATACAGACAAAAAAGTCCTTCCTATTTAGGGAAAGGACTTTTTTAAGTAGGTTAGGCTACTGTGCTTATCAATAATCAGTTATACAATTAGTTAGCCGGTTACTTCATGAGCAATACCTTCGCTGTCAAAATCGTAGTATTTACCATTGATTTCAACATGGGTACGGTCATGCCAAGCATCACCTGTTTCAGGGTCAAAGTAGCGCAGGCCTTGATCTGTATTAACCATTTCGCCCTTGACTTGTTCATGAGTATTAGGTCTAAAGAAGAGGGTTTGCCCATTGACAGTTACAAGTCCAGAAGCAGCAGAGCCATCTTCAGTAAGGTAGTACCAAACTCTTTGTGGGACACCATAGATTGGAGCAGCGGACGTCTTTCTATAGTGGGTGTAGCCAACAAAACGGTTGGTCCACATCTCACCAGTATCTTGATCGAAGTAGTAGAGTTTGCCATCGGTAGTTACGACTTCGCCTTTTGCCTGACGACCAGATGAATCAAAGTAAAGCTTTTGCCCATTAACAGTTTTCCAACCCTTGGCAAGAGCTCCGTTTTCATCTACATAATACCAATTGTTGCTGCCGGGGGTGTAGAAGGTTTTTGGTGTAAACTCGACACGTGAAATAACTCCGGTATTAAGATCGGTCATCACGGGTTTTCCATTGGTATCCTCAGCCATTCCTTTTATTTGACTACCGTATTCATTGAAATAATAGTTTTTCCCTTCAATAGTCTGATAACCGGTAACAGCTACCCCATCTTCTCCAAGATAAAGCCAAGCATCAAAATCTGACGTAATATGTCTAAGATACCAATGCTTAGTCAAAAGAGCACCACTATCACGGTCAAAGTAATAAGTTTTATTTCCTTCAGTGATTGAGGATGTGACTTTTTGACCATTTCGGTAATAATAAGTTTGCCCTGTGTTTCGATCTTTAACCCAGCCGTCTTGTGTCTGGTTGGCTGTTGCACGACCAGCTTCCGTCACAATAACGTGACTGTCTTGAATCGTCGTAGTCGCCTGTGCTGAATCAGCGGCAGCCTTATTATCTTGATCGCTGTTAGTCTCTGTTTGTTCTTTATCGGCAGAAATATCACTAGCACCTTTGCTATTAGTAGCAGAAGTGTTTTCTTCTGACAAATGACCTTCTGGTAACTCTACTGTTGGGAAGTCCTTTGGTACCTGAGTTACGACTGGTGTTTCAGTGTTTTCAGTAGTCGCTGATTTTTCGGCTGGCGCAGCTTGTGCATCTTGAGAATGGTTAACAGGAACCAACTCCTGTTCTTTGGCTTGTTCTGTCGATGGTGCTTCTGGAGTTGATTCACTTGTCTGCACAGCAGTATTAACCGATTCTTCTGTCTGAGATTGAGCAGTATCAGCTTTAGTTGCAATAGCATCTGAAGCTGCTTGTGGAATAACTTGAGCTGATTCATCTGCCTGAACCTGTCCACTTTGAGCTAATAGGGCGATTGAAGCAGCTGTAACAGTACCAGCAATGGTAACCCAATGTTTCTTAACTTTATGTAATTTATAAGTTGTCTTTCGTTGCATAATTAAACCTCCTTATACAGTAATATTGTAAGACGCCAATATTGTACCATATCAAATAAAGCTTGATGCCATAGACTTTGAAACGATTACAACTTGTAATCTGGTTGATAAAAAGCTAACTTTTCTGCAAGAATGTTCATTATCAAGAAAACTAATTGAACTTTAATAATACTATGTGAAAACGCCACTAAAAGTTCATTGAAAATTTAAGGACAAAAGAGTAGAATAGAGCTAAGTGGTTATAGCAGATAGGTTACGTAATTCCGGTGATAGATAGGAGGACTTAATGACAGAATCAGCTCGAAAATTAGCTGTTATGCCACAAGATACTCGTGTAATGGCATTCTTTCTGGGATCGGTAGGAGGCTGTTTGGATGTCTTTTCGCATATGGAATTTGGTACTCTAATTGCAACGCAGACGGGTAACATTATTTTGCTGATTGCAAATTGGGGTCAGGGGAGGCCTGAAAAGACAATTGCGAGTATCCTTTCTCTAACTTTCTTCACACTTGGCTTCTTGCTAGGTATCTTGCTTAAAGAACATGCCAAAAATGCTTATTGGCGCAGTTTTGGCGTTCTCCCTCTGCTGTTTAGCAGTCTTCTATACCCCCTCTTTCCTGTTGATAAATTGGTGTGGATTTCCTTATTGGCAGCAAGTACAGGGATAATGATTTTGACCTTTAGAGGAACGAAAATTGAGCATCATGCTTATGTAATTATGATGACATCTGGGAATTACCATAAAATGATTGCTGCTTGGTTTGATTTTTTGCGGAATAAGGGAGAACAAGAAATAATTAGGCGCCAAGCGATTAATTATAGTATCGTGGTAGGAAGCTTTGTTGGCGGTGCTGTCATAACAGGTTTACTGACACATATATTTCATATCTACGCTATTTGGTGTGTTACTGTCGTACTCTTGGCTATTGTTGTAGTTTATACAACTTTGGTTAAGGCTTACCAATTGGAGAAGGATAATATCTAGCCTGCAGTAAGATGATTTTCTCATATGCAACAGATCGGAGGGGACCCTAGGTTCCCTCTTTTTTGCTTGCTCTAGGAATCAATTTTCTAAACGAGAAAAGTAGCATGGAAGAAAAACTATATTGTAAACTTCTCAATGCCGACAAACACTAGATAGCCATTGCGCCCCCTCAACTGCACTAGCAATATTTGGAAGCAAGATCAGCTGTTAAGACGGTCTAAGCCATAGAAGCAGCGACAGCTAGGTTAGTTAAAATTGTTCCAATAGGGACGCTTGCTGCCTAGCTTACAGACGCTAGTTCCTTGTTTAGGAAAGTGTCTAATATTTTTGAAAGAAGCATTGAACAGGGACAGAACTCGCTTTTATATTTTTAGGTTCGTGAAAAAACAGTCCGCTGGACAGAACTCGCTTTTATATTTTTAGGCTCGTGAAAAAACAGTCCGCTGGACTGTTTTTTTCTGCTATAATAAAGGGAGTGATATTAGAAGGAAGATATTATGAATATTCAACAATTGCGCTATGTTGTTGCTATTGCCAACAGTGGAACATTTCGTGAAGCTGCCTCTAAACTTTTCGTTAGTCAGCCCAGTCTATCCGTGGCTGTTAAAGATTTGGAATCTGAGTTAGGCTTTCAGATTTTTACACGAACGACAACTGGAGCTGTTCTTACTAGCCGAGGGCTGTCCTTTTACGAACGAGCCCTTGATGTTGTTCGCAGTTTTGATTCATTTGAAAAACAATACACGAAACCTGATAATAGTAATCCGCAATTCTCTATTGCTAGTCAACACTATGATTTTTTGCCACCTCTAATCACTACGTTTTCTGAACGGTACCCAGATTATAAGGATTTTCGAATTTTTGAGTCTACTACCGTGCAGATCTTGGATGAGGTGGCTCAGGGACACAGTGATATTGGCATCATTTACATGAATCGTCAAAACAGCAAAGGCATTCAGCAAAAAATGGATAAGCTAGGTTTGGAGTTAGTCGATTTAATTCCATTTCAGACTCATATTTATCTGCGTAAGAATCATCCTTTGGCTAAGAAAGAGCGATTGACAATGACAGATTTGGTAGATTTGCCGACAGTGCGCTTTACCCAAGAGAAGGATGAATATCCTTATTACTCTGAAAATTTTATTGATACAACAGAGAGCTCCCTGATGTTTAACGTAACTGACCGCGCTACCCTAAATGGTATACTTGAGCGAACAGATGCGTATGCGACTGGATCAGGCTTTCTCGACAGCCGCAGTGTTAATGGCATTACTGTGATACCGCTGGAAGACGATTTAGATAATAAAATGGTCTACGTCAAGCGTGTTGATAAGGTCTTATCAGCTTGTGCCCTCAAATTTATTAATGTTATGTTTGAGTATTTTGAAACCTTTAAACCCTAAGGAGTCTCTAGTGTTGAAACGAAGGATTTTGGTTCCCTTAAGTATGATTAGCTTAATCATTTTCGATCAGGTGAGTAAATGGTGGATTGTTGGTCATCTCAGTCAAGGAGAGAGGCACCCTTTTTTATCGCCTATTTTTAGTTTGGTCTATGTCCGCAATTATGGGGCAGCTTTTTCTATTTTGCAGAATCAGCAGTGGCTTTTTGCTTTGATTACGATTCTTGTTATCGGTGGGGCAGGTTATTATTTGTACCGTCATTTTTATGATTCTCTTTGGCTGGTATCCGCCTTGGTTTTCATTATTGCTGGCGGTCTTGCTAATTTTATTGATCGCTTGCGTTTAGGCTATGTTGTTGATATGATTCATTTAGATTTTATTGATTTTGCTGTTTTTAATCTAGCGGATTCCTGCCTCAGCCTAGGCGTGTTCTTGCTAATGATTGCAGTTTGGAAGGAAGAAAAAGATGGAAGTGATCGTTAAAGAAGCGGAGGGCTTGCGTCTGGATAAGGCACTGGCAGAAATGACAGCTTTATCGCGCAGCCAAGCCAGTGAGGTGATTAAAAACGGCTTTGTTACTGTTAATGGTTGCCCACAAAAGGCCAAATATGCCGTCAAACGAGGTGACATCATCAGCTATGAAGAACCACAGGCAGTTGAGCTTACTTATGAGGCTGAGGAACTGCCACTTGATATTGTTTATGAAGATAACGATGTCGCTGTTGTCAATAAGCCGCAAGGTATGGTTGTTCATCCATCTGTCGGTCACACCTCTGGGACTTTAGTCAATGCTCTTCTCTACCACATCAAAGATTTATCCACTATTAATGGCGTGGTGAGACCTGGCATTGTTCATCGTATTGATAAAGATACGTCAGGCTTACTGATGATTGCTAAAAACGATCAGGCTCATCAGGCTTTGGCAGATGAACTCAAAGATAAGAAGTCTTTGAGAAAGTATCTGGCTATTGTTCATGGCAATCTGCCTAATGATCGCGGAGTGATCGAGGCTCCTATTGGACGTTCAGACAAGGATCGTAAGAAGCAGGCTGTGACAGCCAAGGGAAAGCCAGCTGTGACGCATTTCCAAGTTATGGAGCGTTTTGGTGACTACAGCTTGGTCGAATTGCGCCTAGAGACTGGGCGAACACACCAGATACGGGTTCACATGGCCTACATTGGTCATCCTGTAGCTGGTGATCCTCTCTATGCTCCCCGTAAAACGCTTAAGGGGGAGGGACAGTTCTTGCATGCTGAGACAATCGGTTTTACCCATCCGACGACAGGAGAGCTTCTTAAGTTTTCTATTCAACCCCCGCAGCTTTTCCAAGAGACCTTAGAAGCCTTGCAGCAGGGGCGTTTGCGATAGGGCGTGTTACCTAATATCTATTACAGGAGTGACAATGGACCAAAAATCTATGGTGCCTTTGCCATCCCTCAGGTGTAGAGGACAAACCGTCACTTTCAAAAGTTTAGTTTTACCAATTTAACTTCAAAAACTAGGCGCTAATTAGACAGTAAAAGACTTACGGTTAATTCTTGCCTTAGCTGATAGTTTTTGCTATAATGAGCCCAATGAATAAAATCCTTTAAAACTGTCCAGAGAGGCAGGTAAGGAGACATGCTCAGAAAAAATGATAGGGTAGACTATACCTATATCTCTTATTTTGTGTCATCTCCTTGCAAGGGCAGGGAGATTTTTTGTTCAAAAAATATATACAAGGAAGGATTTCTTATGAAAACAAAAGAAGTCGTTGATGACGTCACCATGAAACGGGCAATCACCCGTATCACCTATGAGATTATCGAGCGCAATAAACATTTAGATAATCTTGTTTTGGCTGGAATCAAGACCAGAGGAGTCTATATCGCTCGTCGGATTCAAGACCGTCTCAAACAGATTGAAGCTATTGATGTTCCAACTGGAGAGTTGGATATCAGACCCTTCCGCGATGACATTAAAGCAAGTCAGGATACAACGAGTATGCCGGTTGATGTAACCGGTCGAGATGTTATTCTTGTTGATGATGTTCTCTATACTGGCCGTACTATTCGAGCAGCCATCGATAATCTTGTCAGTCTTGGACGCCCAGCTCGTGTTAGTTTAGCCGTTTTGGTTGATCGCGGCCATCGTGAACTGCCTATTCGTGCAGACTATGTTGGCAAAAATATCCCAACGAGTTCTGAAGAAGCGATTACTGTCGAGATGGTTGAGGTAGACGGTAGCGACCGGGTTACTATCAGTGAGTCTAATTAACTCTCTGGACTGCCTAATGGAATTAGTAAGGAAGTCGTAAATGGAAGAAATTAAATACGATATTGGTGACAGACCGAAGACCGGACTCTTGCTGGGCTTATCTTTTCAGCATCTCTTTGCTATGTTTGGCTCAACGGTGCTGGTTCCTATTCTGGTTGGTATTGACCCTGCTATTGCCCTTTTTTCTAGCGGCTTAGGAACCTTAGCACATCTGTCTGTTACCAAGTATAAGATCCCTGCTTATATGGGGTCAAGCTTTGCTTATATTGCAACCATGCAGACCCTTCTCAAAACAGACGGTATGCCCGCTGTAGCTCAAGGCGCTATTTCTGGCGGTTTGGTCTACCTTTTGGTAGCAATACTGGTCAGATTTGTTGGAAAAAACTGGATTGATAAGGTTCTGCCGCCTATCGTTGTCGGACCGATTATCATGGTGATCGGCCTTAGCTTAGCGACGTCAGCCGTCAACGATGCGATGACCATTGATGGGCATTACAGTCTTACTAGTTTGGCTATTTCAATGGTCACCTTATTTGCCGTTATCACCTTTAGTATCTATGGTAAAGGGATTGTTGCTGTTATTCCTATTCTATTAGGGTTGGTTGTCGGTTACTTCTTTGCGCTGGGCTTAGGAGTTATAAGCGGACAAACAATTATTGATTTTTCAGGAGTAGCCCAGGCCTCATGGTTAGATATTCCAGATTTTCACATTCTTTTGAGCAATGGTCAGTTTAGGTTGTATCCCAGCGCCATCCTAACCATGGCTCCGATTGCTTTTGTTACCATGACGGAACACTTCGGTCATGTCATGGTCTTAAACAGTTTGACAGGCCGTGATTTCTTTAAGGATCCTGGTTTAGATCGCACTTTGACTGGTGATGGTCTAGCTCAGATTATAGCTGGCCTGTTTGGAGCTCCCCCTGTAACCTCCTATGGGGAAAATATTGGGGTTATGGCTCTCAATAAAATCTTTTCGGTTTATGTTATTGCTGGTGCGGCCGTGATTGCGGTTATTATGAGTTTTGTTGGAAAAGTCTCAGCCTTGCTCCAATCTATTCCGCCTGCCGTACTTGGTGGTGTGTCTATCTCCCTGTTTGGAGTCATTGCTTCAAGCGGTTTAAAAATTTTGGTAGAAAATCAAGTAGACTTTGATAAGAAAAAGAACCTCTTCATTGCTAGTGTCATCTTGATTTCAGGGATTGGTGGACTTATGCTGCAAGTAGCTGGTTTGCAGATTACCAGCGTCGCCTTCTCAACTCTTTTAGGGATTATTCTCTATCAAATTCTTCCAGAAAAGGATTGAAGCTTATGGTAGTAACAAATGGTATGGTTTCTCTCAAACATTTGGTATCAATGGAAATCTTATCCAATGAAGAAGTTATGGGGTTAATTAGACGAGGGATAGCCTTCAAGCAAGGAGAAGCGGTATTTAAATTGGATCGTCAGTATTTTGCAGCTAATCTCTTTTTTGAAAGCTCTACCCGGACTCATAAATCATTTGAAGTAGCAGAGAAGAAGCTAGGATTAGACGTTATCGATTTTGATGCTAAAACGAGCTCAGTCAACAAGGGGGAGACCCTTTATGATACTATTCTTACCATGTCTGCTCTAGGAGTTGATATCTGTGTGGTACGTCATTCTCAGGATGATTACTACAAAGAATTGATCGACAGTCGAACTATCCAGACCTCGATCGTTAACGGTGGGGATGGCTCTGGACAACACCCTAGTCAAAGCTTATTGGATCTTATGACGATTTATCAGGAGTTTGGGACTTTTGAAAATTTAAAAATTGCCATTGCCGGAGATCTGACTCATTCTCGGGTTGCTAAATCCAATATGCAAGTGTTGAAGCGCTTGGGAGCTCAGCTCTATTTCTGTGGGCCTAAAGAGTGGTACTCTCGTGAATTTGATGTTTATGGGAAGTATGATGCTATTGATAATATTATCGATAATGTTGATGTTATGATGTTGCTTAGAGTCCAGCATGAACGTCATGATGGCTCAGAAAGTTTTTCTAAAGAGGAATACCACCGCCTTTATGGTCTGACACAGGAGCGCTATGATCAATTGAAAAATACGGCTATTATCATGCATCCAGCACCGGTCAATCGCGATGTGGAAATTAAAGACGATTTGGTAGAAGCACCTAAATCTCGGATTGTAGCTCAAATGCAAAATGGGGTTTTTGTCCGTATGGCTATTGTTGAGGCCATTCTAAATGGTAAAGTGTAGCAACTAGCTGGGCAAAAAGAGTTTAATTCTTAGGATTGAAGTGAGTGTCTCTTTCGCTTTATCACGCTTACTTCATCTAGATATAGTAAAGAAAGGAAGCAAAAGGGTAGTAGGCTCTCTTTGAATGGCGAAGCAAGACTAGCTTTCCGATGAGCCGAGTAGCCTTTGGGTATCTAACCTATGACAAAAAGATTGTTAATTTTAGAAGACGGTACTATATTTGAAGGTCAGGCCTTTGGTGCTGGCGGTGATGTCACTGGAGAAATCGTCTTTAACACAGGTATGACTGGTTATCAGGAATCCATCACTGATCAATCCTATAATGGTCAAATCTTGACCTTTACTTATCCCCTTGTAGGGAATTATGGCATCAATCGTGATGACTATGAGTCTATCACACCGACCTGCAAGGGCGTTGTCGTAGCTGAGAATGCCCGTTTGGCTAGCAATTGGCGCAATCAAATGTCACTGGATGAATTTTTGAAATCCAAGAACATTCCTGGTATTTCCGGCATTGATACCCGTGCTTTGACTAAGATTATACGGCAGCATGGAACCATGAAAGCAACCTTGGCCAATGATGGAGATAGTATTGAGCACCTGCAAGATCAGCTGCGAGCAACAGTCCTGCCTACTAATAACATTGAGCAAGTATCCACCAAGGCTGCTTATCCCGCTCCTGGTGTTGGCAAAAATATCGTTTTGGTCGATTTTGGCCTCAAGCACTCTATCCTGCGCGAATTTTCCAAGCGCAATTGTAATGTGACGGTTGTACCTTATAGCACAACGGCTGATGAGATCCTTCATCTTAACCCAGATGGTGTCATGCTGTCCAATGGTCCCGGTAATCCAACAGATGTACCAGAAGCTCTTGATATGATTCGTGGTATACAGGGAAAAATTCCGATTTTTGGAATTTGTATGGGCCATCAACTCTTCAGTCTAGCTAACGGTGCCAGCACCTACAAAATGAAATTTGGGCATCGCGGATTCAATCATGCGGTACGTGAAATTGCGACTGGGCGGATTGATTTTACCAGCCAGAATCACGGCTATGCGGTTGATCGCGAGACCCTCCCCGACAGTCTGATTGTAACGCATGAAGAGATTAATGATAAGTCTGTTGAAGGGGTTCGCCATCGCTACTACCCAGCATTTTCAGTTCAGTATCATCCGGATGCAGCTCCGGGTCCTCATGATGCCAGCTATCTATTTGATGAATTCCTTGAGCTGATTGATGCTTTTAAGCTAGAACAAGCACGAGGGTAACATTTTTCTCTGGACCATAATAGTTAATTGAATTGAGGATAAGGAACTTTAGCAAAATAGAGATTTTTTTAGAACCTACGGATCTTCGTCAAATCTCCTATTTTGTTTGTCCTCTTTGCAGGTCCAGAACTTATTTGAACAGGCTCTAATTGTTGTGTGAAAAGGATGAATCTTACTTAGATATTGTCGTCTGAATCACGTTAGCTATTTTTTACTTCGCAATTGACGAGCCTTGGTATCATGCTTTATTGGAGCACGTTGAATAGAAAGGAGAAGGGGCTCTAATTCCGTATTTGGTTCAACTGAATACGGCCCTGCAGATCTTGCAAAAAGGATAGACCACTCCCTAGACCTAGTGTCGTGGATTCGGTTTCTTTTTGCTATATCTGTTTTATGCCCTTAATATCTTATAAATGCCAAAACGTACTGACATTGGAAAAATTATGGTGATTGGATCTGGACCGATTATTATCGGGCAGGCTGCGGAATTTGACTATGCAGGGACTCAGGCCTGTTTAGCTTTGCGAGAGGAAGGTTACGAAGTTGTCCTTGTCAATTCCAATCCGGCGACCATCATGACCGATAAAGAAATCGCCGACAAGGTCTATATTGAACCTATCACGACCGAATTTGTGACCCGCATTTTGCGCAAGGAAAGGCCAGACGCCCTATTGCCAACTCTTGGTGGCCAGACCGGGCTCAATATGGCTATGGAACTGTCTAAAGCGGGAATCTTAGATGAATTAGGTGTTGAGCTCTTGGGAACTAAGCTTTCAGCTATTGATCAGGCTGAAGACCGTGACCTCTTCAAGCAGCTCATGGAAGATTTGGAGCAACCGATTCCTGAATCACAGATTGTTAATACTGTTCAGGAGGCCTTAGATTTTGCTGCCGAGATAGGCTACCCTGTTATTGTCCGCCCCGCCTTCACTCTGGGGGGGACCGGTGGCGGTATGTGTAGTAATGAGGAGGAATTACGTGAAATTGCCGAAAATGGCCTGAAGCTCTCGCCTGTTACGCAATGCTTGATTGAGAGATCCATCGCTGGTTTCAAGGAAATTGAATACGAAGTTATGAGGGATAGTGCTGATAATGCCCTTGTAGTATGTAACATGGAAAATTTTGATCCTGTTGGTATCCACACAGGGGATTCCATTGTTTTTGCACCAACTCAGACCTTGTCCGATATTGAAAATCAGATGCTGCGGGATGCCAGTCTAAAAATCATTCGTGCCCTTAAGATCGAAGGGGGCTGTAATGTTCAGTTGGCTCTGGATCCTCACAGTTTTAAATACTATGTCATCGAGGTTAATCCGCGGGTATCGCGTTCTTCAGCACTGGCTTCTAAGGCAACAGGTTACCCTATTGCTAAATTGGCTGCTAAAATTGCAGTTGGATTGACACTTGATGAGATGATCAATCCAGTAACTGGCACGACATATGCCATGTTTGAACCGGCCCTTGACTACGTTGTGGCAAAGATTCCGCGTTTTCCATTTGACAAGTTTGAAAATGGAGAACGTCGTTTGGGCACCCAGATGAAGGCGACAGGTGAAGTCATGGCTATTGGCCGCAATATTGAAGAAAGTCTGCTCAAGGCTTGCCGTTCGCTGGAAATCGGTGTTCATCACAATGAGATGCCAGAATTAACGGCAGCTAGTGATGATCAGCTCTTTGAGAAAATTGTCAAAGCTCAGGATGATCGGCTGTTCTATATTTCAGAAGCAATTCGCCGTGGTTTTAGCATTGAAGAAATTGCAGACCTGACCAAGATTGATATCTTCTTTTTGGATAAGTTGCTCCATATTTTTGAATTGGAGCAAGAGCTACAAGAGAATGTTGGCAATCTTGGTATCTTGAAAGAAGCTAAACGTTTTGGCTTCGGCGACAGAAAAATTGGTCAACTTTGGGAAATGGATACTACAGCCATTCGCCAGCTGCGCTTAGATAATAATATTATCCCTGTCTACAAAATGGTGGATACCTGTGCGGCAGAATTTGAATCTGCAACCCCGTATTTCTACTCAACTTATGCTTTTGAAAATGAATCAATCAAATCGGATAAGGAATCAGTTATCGTGCTTGGTTCTGGTCCGATTCGCATCGGTCAAGGGGTGGAATTTGACTATGCAACCGTTCATTCAGTTAAAGCATTGCAGGCAGCTGGGTATGAAGCCATCATCATGAATTCCAATCCAGAGACCGTCTCGACTGACTTTTCCGTATCCGATAAGCTCTATTTTGAGCCTCTGACTTTTGAAGATGTCATGAATGTCATTGATCTAGAGCAGCCTAAGGGCGTTATCGTGCAGTTTGGTGGTCAGACAGCCATTAATTTAGCTGAGCCATTGTCTAAGGCCGGTGTTAAAATCTTAGGAACCCAAGTGGCTGATTTAGACCGAGCAGAAGACCGCGATCTCTTTGAACAAGCTCTGCAAGACCTTGATATTCCTCAGCCACCAGGACATACAGCTACTAACGAAGAAGAAGCACTTGCGGCTGCTCGACAAATTGGTTTTCCGGTCTTGGTTCGTCCTTCCTACGTACTTGGCGGTCGTGCTATGGAAATTGTTGAAAATGAAAACGATCTTCGTTCCTATATGAGAACAGCAGTCAAAGCCAGTCCGGACCATCCAGTCCTTGTCGATTCTTATTTGGTTGGTCGTGAGTGTGAAGTCGATGCCATATCAGATGGCAATAATGTTCTCATTCCAGGTATCATGGAACATATCGAGCGGGCTGGTGTCCACTCAGGGGACTCTATGGCTGTTTATCCACCGCAAACCTTCTCTCAAGAGATTATTGATACCATTGCTGATTACACTAAGCGTTTAGCTATTGGTCTCAATTGTATCGGCATGATGAACATCCAATTTGTTATCCACGATGAAACAGTTTATGTCATTGAGGTTAATCCACGTGCCAGTCGGACCGTGCCATTTTTATCCAAGGTAACAGATATCCCAATGGCTCAGGTTGCAACCAAACTAATCTTGGGGCAAAGCCTAGCTGATTTAGGCTATCAGGACGGTCTCTATCCTAAGAGTGATCGGGTTCATGTTAAGGCCCCTGTCTTCTCCTTCACCAAATTGGCTAAAGTAGATAGTCTCTTAGGGCCTGAAATGAAATCAACTGGTGAAGTTATGGGTTCGGATAAAACCCTAGAAAAAGCCCTCTATAAAGCCTTCGAAGCCAGCTATCTCCACCTGCCCACCTTCGGTAATGTCATCTTCACCATTGCAGATGATACCAAGGAAGAAGCCTTAGAGCTGGCACGTCGCTTTGATGCCATTGGCTATGGTATCTATGCAACAGCTGGAACCGCACGCTATTTCAAAAAACATGGCCTAAATTCAGTCATTGTTGATAAGCTGGGTGATAACGATGACAATGATATTCCAGCCCTGGTTCGGACCGGTGTTGTCCAAGCCATTATCAACACGGTTGGTACTAAGCGGACAGCCGATGAGGACGGACAAGCTATTCGCAGTGCGGCTATTGAAGCTGGTGTACCGCTATTTACAGCCTTAGATACTGCAGATGCCATGGTGCGTGTTTTGGAAAGCAGGAGCTTTACGACAAACGCTATCTAACCGCAGTCATCATAAAAATAGCCATGAACCGAAAATTGGGCAGTAAGGGTTGATTCTTTGAACTCCTAGCCTATTTCCAATGTCAAGCTTAAAGACTTTACCTATTTTTCAGAAAGGAAGGAGTTATGTGAAGCTCTCTTCCTTTTTGTTTGCGTGAAAATAATTTCAGTCTAACATTTTAGATTAACATGGTTGTTCTCATTCTAGTGGGTTTTCTTAAAAAGTTTCAGTCCGAATTATCAGAATTTAATAGATATTTTTAATTTTTTACCATTCACGACAAAATAACGACCGTTCACGACATAGATGCTCACTAAGAGTCAAAATAGTCTATACTATCTAGCGAAAGCAAATTCTTGTAATGACAAGTCAATCCGCTTTCAAACTGCAAAATGGTTGTTTGAAAAATTATGACAATATAATGTCCCTACTTTTTTGTAAGGGGATAGCTACAATGGAGAAAAGTCATACAGGCTTGTTATTTTGCAGATAGTACTTGACAGAGAGCGATAAAAGTTTTATATTTGTATTGTTAAAACGATACAAAATTTCCTACCTTACAAATCTGTAAGAGTAGAAGTTAATTTTTATTGCTACTATATCATTAATAAAGGCTAAAGGAGATTTTATATGGCACGTCAACGTAAGAGAAAAACAATGTCAAAGCGTAAAAAATGGATTATTATTGGAGCGACAGGACTTGTCCTCTTAGGCGGTGGGTACATGGTAACGCATGCTATCCTTAATTCGACCGCTCAGACAAGCCCTTATACCGTAGCTAGGGTCACAAAAGGAAATTTAGCCTCATCAACGATTCTAACGGGAAAAGCAAAATCAATCTCTGAGCAATATGTTTACTACGATCCTGCAAAGGGAACTGACCCTACTATTAACGTTTCTGTCGGTGATCAGGTCACTGCGGGTCAGGCTCTAGTGCAATACGATAGTGCTTCGGCTCAGGCTGACTATGACGCTGCTGTTCGAGGCTTGAATCAAGCTGCGCGTGACCTTGAAGCTTTCAGGCGTGATAATGCAGCTATTGCAGGAACGGCGGAGTATAATAGCCAATTGCAATCTCTAAATGATGCTTACGCTAATGCTCAAGGCGTTGTCACTAAAGCTCAGCAGGCTCTCAATGCAACGACTGTTACCAGCGATGTTGCCGGAACAGTTGTAGAGGTAGCTGAAAGTGTCAATCCCTCAACCCAAAACAGCCAAACTCTGGTTCACGTCGCCAGTGAGGGGCAGATGCAGATTCAGGGGACGTTAACAGAATATGATTTAGCCAATGTCAAAGTGGGCCAAACTGTTACCATCAAATCTAAGGTTTATCCAGATAAAAAGTGGACCGGTACTATCAGTTATATTTCAAATTACCCTAATGAAAAATCTGATGACAGTGGTTCTTCTGGCTCAGATAATTCTGACTCTTCAAGCTCTTCTAGCGCTACCTATGACTATAAAGTTGATATCAACAGTGACCTTGGCGATTTGAAGCAAGGTTTCACGACATCTGTAGAAGTTGATAATAGCAGTGAGGGTATCCTAGTGCCGGTCAAGGCTGTTGTCACTCAAAATGACAATTCTTATGTCTGGATTTATGATAAAAAATCTGGAAAGGTCACTAAACGCAAGGTAAGTCTTGGCAGCGCCGATGCCAAGCAGCAGCAAATCCTATCTGGTATTGATGAGGGGCAAGAAGTCATCAGTAACCCTAACAACAATCTGAAGAACGGGCAAAATGTTTCAGATTCTGTCAGCAAGAACTAATGAGGTGATGACCATGAATGAGGCAAACGTTTTAATAGAATTGCAGGGCATTACCAAATCGTATCGCAACGGAGAACAAGAATTGCAGGTTCTTAAAGGCATTGATTTAACAGTAGCTAAAGGTGAATTTCTTGCTGTCATGGGGCCATCAGGATCAGGAAAGTCTACGCTTATGAATATCATCGGCCTGCTCGACCGTCCCACTTCAGGTTATTATACCTTATCAGGAGAAGCGGTAGAAGAACTCAGTCCAACTGAGCAGGCTCATGTTCGCAATGAGGAACTAGGCTTTGTCTTCCAACAGTTCTTCCTCCTATCTAAGCTTAATGCTCAGGATAATGTGGAGTTGCCCCTGATTTATGCTGGGATGAGCGGCTCCAAGCGTCGTCAACTTTCCCAACAGTTTCTGGAGAAGGTTGAGCTGGCGGATCGAAGAAAACACCTGCCATCAGAATTATCAGGTGGGCAAAAACAGCGGGTAGCTATCGCTCGCGCCTTGGTCAACAACCCTTCTATTATCCTAGCGGATGAACCAACTGGAGCGCTGGATACTAAAACCAGCAACCAGATTATGGAATTGCTAACCCAGCTCAATCGTGAAGGTAAGACCATTATCATGGTAACCCATGAACCTGAAATTGCTGATTATGCAAGGCGTAAGATTGTGATCCGAGATGGTGAAATCACCTTGGATACAACGGACAGTGTCCGTATTGAATAAGGGAGGTTATGATGCAAAATTGGAAATTTGCCCTCGGCTCGATCATGGGGCATAAAATGCGCTCCTTTTTGACTATGTTGGGAATTATTATTGGGGTAGCAGCTGTATCTCTGGTTTTAGCTCTGGGTGCAGGATTTAAGGATAAAATGTCCGAGAATATCGCAAAGGCACAGCATGATGTTCAAGTCTACTATACTTCAAATTCAGATGACAACCAAGAAGATGATATTATTACGGATAAATTACCTAAAAATGCTCCCAAAGTACAGGAGTCATGGCTCCAAACCATTGTTAATAATGTTGATGGTATAAGTGGCTATTATATTACCAATACGACTTCGGCTAATGTTTCTTACAACCAAAAGAAGTCTAAGCAGGTCAATATAACAGGGGTAAGTCAAAGTTATTTTGATGTTAAAAAATACAAAATATTAGCCGGACGCAGATTTAATACCGGTGATTATAAGCAGTCTTCTCGCTACATTATGATTGATCGAAAAGTATCCCAAAAACTATTTTCTGATTATAATAGTGCTTTAAATAACATTATTGATGTCGGTGGTAAGAAATTTAGAGTTGTTGGTGTTTATAAAGATCCTGATGAGAGTACAAATTATTCAATGTATCCCAACGGGACAGCCATTTTAACCAATACCGTATTAGCATCGGAGTTTAATGTAGATGAAATCGGTGGTATCTATATTCATGTACCTGATGTCAATCAGTCTCTAAAATCAGGGAAAGCTGCAGCCAAGCAGTTAACCAAGCTCTCAGGTGCTTCCGGAGGTCATTTTGAAACGTATGACCTGACTGAAGCTATCAAGCAATATCAAGCTCAGATTTCAACCATTACAACTTTTATTGGTATTATGGGGATTACTACTCTCTTAGTCGGTGGTATTGGTGTTATGAATATTATGCTGGTGTCTGTAACCGAACGAACAAGAGAAATTGGTTTGCGAAAAGCTTTGGGAGCCACTCGCCGTAATATCTTGATGCAGTTTTTGATTGAATCCATTGTTTTGACTCTGATAGGTGGTATGATTGGACTATTATTAGCTTCAGGTTTAGTTGGCATGCTTAGAAGTGCCGGTGATTCAATTGGTTTAGGTAAACCAGTCGTTTCATTCAACACGATTGTCAACAGTCTGCTGGTTTCTGTTATTATTGGAGCGGTATTTGGTCTCTTACCAGCAAATCGAGCAAGCAAGTTAGATCCTATTGAGGCTTTGAGATATGAGTAACAATTTACCCACATCGCATGAAGATGTGATTGGAAATTGGAAGAAAGTTTAACGAGGGAAGCTATATAAAGCTGTGACTGTCCATATTAGGTGGTTTATTCTGCTTATTTCAAATTATCTTTTCAGTTTTATCAAACGATATTTGGAATTTCTTTCCAAATATGATCTATAATCGTATTTAGGAAGTATTTGGATAGTCTTTCTTTTCAACGGCATTTTTAAACATAGCGCTATTAATTATCGGAAGGATCGATAATTAATAGATATCATATTAGGAATGAAAAAGAACAGCGATTGAGTGTGTAGTTTATTCTGGACACTTTATTGCACACAAGTTTATTAAGAGGCACAGGGAAAATACTCAATTATTAATATGGTAGTGATTTATCAATTTTGTTTGAATAATTGGGTTATAATAAGCAGATGTTTAACGATAATTCATTTAATGCATTTGCTGGTACGTATTACTGTAAAGAACTGTCAAGTTTTTTTCTTGACAGTCTTATTATTTGTGCTATACTAGTTACAGTAGAGGGCGTGGGACTAGCTCGTACGGCCTTGATAAACAAAAAATAGAAAAGAGACTTTACAAAATGGCAGTAAAAATCCGTTTGACTCGTATGGGTTCTAAAAAGAAACCTTTCTACCGTATTAACGTTGCAGATTCACGCGCACCACGTGATGGTCGTTTTATTGAAACCGTAGGCACTTACAATCCATTGGTTGCTGAAAACCAAGTGACTCTTAAAGAAGACCGTGTTCTTGATTGGTTAGCTAAAGGTGCGCAACCTTCTGATACCGTTCGTAATATCCTTTCTCGCCAAGGGGTTATGAAGAAATTCCACGATTCTAAATACTCAAAATAAGAAGGCTTAGCCTATGGATACCATTGAAAATCTTATTATCGCTATCGTCAAACCCTTGATTTCGAAACCTGATAGCTTCAATATTAAAGTAGAAGACGGCTCTGAGTTTATGGAGTACCACCTAGATTTAGCTCCGCAGGACATCGGTCGGATTATCGGGAAAAAAGGCCGGACCATCACAGCGATAAGGTCGATTGTCTATTCGGTACCCGTTGAAACTAAAAAGGTTAGAATCGTTATTGATGAAAAGTAGCAGCTGTGGCTGTTGCTTTTTTAGTGAAAAAACAACAGTCTAAATTTGACAATAGCACCTGCTTTTTAACTGAGTGAAGTAGTTGGGGGTTATGTATACTCATGAAACAGAACGGGAGCTGATAGGCGTTTTTTCACACTTACTATTGACAAGCCGTATTTTTTTAAGTAAAATAAAGAAGCATTGGGGTATAGCCAAGCGGTAAGGCAAGGGACTTTGACTCCCTCATGCGTTGGTTCGAATCCAGCTACCCCAGTTTTTTTATGCTTCTATGCCAAGCCGGTGTGGCGGAATTGGCAGACGCGCTGGACTCAAAATCCAGTGTCCTCACGGACGTGCCGGTTCGACCCCGGCCACCGGTATAGAAATGCACCCTTGGCTCAACTGGATAGAGTACCTGACTACGAATCAGGCGGTTAGAGGTTCGAATCCTCTAGGGTGCATAGCGAGCTCCTCTTCTTGAGAGGGCTTTTTTACTTTACGTTGCTAGTGTTCTCTGTACAATAGACTTTTATTTCAAACATGGACATGGTAAAATAGTGAGGAAACTCTAAGGAAAAGGAATTGTTATGAATTATTATAACGTTGGTAAAATCGTCAATACGCAAGGGCTCCAAGGAGAGATGCGCATCTTATCAGTGACGGACTTCGTAGAAGAGCGATTCAAAAAAGGGGCGAAATTAGCCCTTTTTGATGCCAAGGATGATTTTGTGATGGAAGTTGAAATTGCCAGCCATCGTCAGCATAAGAACTTTGACATCATTAAATTCAAAGGAATGTACCATATCAATGACATTGAAAAATTTAAGGGGTACAGTCTTAAGGTGGCTCAGGACAATTTATCTGATCTAGCTGATGGCGAATTTTATTACCATGAGATTATTGGTCTTAATGTTTATGAGAATAATGAAAAAATCGGTGTTGTAAGAGAAATTCTTCAGCCAGGAGCCAATGATGTCTGGGTCATCAAACGTTCAGGCAAGCGTGATTTGCTTTTGCCTTATATCCCTTCAGTTATTTTAAATGTGGATATTGAGGCTAATCGTATTGACGTTGAGGTACTAGAAGGACTTGACGATGAAAATTGATATTTTAACTCTTTTCCCCGATATGTTTGCTCCTCTGGAACAGTCTATTGTCGGTAAAGCACAAGAGAAGGGGCTGGTAGATATCACCTATCATAATTTTAGAGACAAGGCTGATAAAGCTCGACATGTTGATGATGAACCGTATGGTGGTGGACAGGGGATGCTGCTGCGTGCTCAACCGATTTTTGATACCATGGATAAATTATCCGCTAAAAATCCTAGAGTTATCTTGCTGGATCCAGCAGGGCGACGTTTTAATCAGACTTACGCGGAAGAATTGGCGCAAGAGGAAGAGTTGATTTTTATCTGCGGACACTATGAGGGCTATGATGAACGAATTAAGAGTCTAGTTACTGATGAAATTTCACTGGGCGACTTTGTGCTGACAGGAGGTGAGCTGGCAGCGATGGCAATAGTAGATGCGACTGTTCGACTAATTCCAGACGTTATCGGCAAGAAAGTCAGCCACCAAGATGATAGTTTCTCATCAGGACTATTAGAATATCCTCAGTATACACGACCTTATGATTATCGCGGCATGACGGTACCTGATGTTTTGATGAGTGGGCATCACGACAATATTCGTCTCTGGCGGATGGAGCAGAGCTTACGCAAAACTTTGGAGCGACGGCCAGATCTTTTGGAAACATATGAACTGAGCGAAGATGAGCAAAAGATTCTAAATAAGATCAAACAAGAAATAAATAAGTAAGAAAGGGAGATCTATGCTTGAGCAAAAGATAACAGATATTACTATCATTGGCGGGGGACCGGTTGGTCTTTTTGCGGCTTTTTACGCAGGTTTGCGTGGTATGAATGTTAAGATTATCGAATCTCTATCGGAACTGGGAGGACAGCCGGCCGTTCTCTATCCGGAGAAAGTCATTTACGATATACCAGCTATGCCGGCTGTCAATGGTTTAGAGTTGACACAAAATCTGCTGAAGCAGCTTGAACGCTTTAAAGAAACAACTGATATTTGCCTGAAAGAAGAAGTTTTGACCTTTGAGAAGACAGATGATTATTTTACTATAAAGACGACAAAGAACAAGCACTTTAGCCGTGCCATCCTCATTGCCTGTGGGAATGGTGCTTTTGCTCCTCGAAGACTGGGACTGGAATCAGAAGAGCAGTATGCTGATCGCAATCTATTTTACAATGTCCGCAACCTAGAAGATTTTTCCGATAAGAAGGTTGTAATCTGCGGGGGTGGTGATTCGGCAGTGGATTGGGCTTTGCACTTGGAACCTATAGCTGAGAGTGTAACGATTGTACACCGTCGGGATGCCTTCCGTGCACATGAGCATAGCGTGGAGCTGCTGAAAAATTCTTCTGTAAAATTAATGACCCCTTATGTTCCTTTAGCTTTAAAAGGTGATGGCCAAGAGGTCACTAGTTTAACCGTTCAGAAGGTCAAAGGTGAGGAAGAGGCGGAAATAGATCTGGATGCTCTGATTGTTAGTTTTGGATTTTCAACCAACAATAAAAATCTCAGAAACTGGGGACTTGATTACAAACGCTCCAATATCCAAGTTTCACCTGTTTTTCAGACCAGTCAAGAAGGCGTCTATGCGATCGGCGATGCTGCAGACTATGCCGGTAAGGTTGATTTGATTGCTACTGGCTTTGGTGAAGCACCCACCGCTATCAATCATGCTATCAACTATATCTACCCAGAACGCGATAATCGTGCTGTTCATTCTACGTCACTTATCAAAGAATAATCAATACTTCAGCCAAGCATAAAATCAGCTTGGCTTTTATTATGAAAGTTTTTGGTAGAAAATGCTTGACATTGAATGAAATTAGCCTATAATGGAGATTGTAAACGATTGCAAAGGAGGTGCTGGTATTCTCAAGTCAGAACGTAAAAATCTGATTATGGCTAAGATTCATGATCAGAACTTCGTTACTTTAGATAGTTTAGTGAGCCTTTTACAGACTTCTGAATCAACGGTGCGTCGGGATTTGGACGAGTTGGAGGCTGAACGTAAGCTCCATCGGATCCATGGCGGTGCTGAAAAACTGCATAGCCTACAAGAAGAGCTCAGTGTTCAGCAAAAGTCTATCAAGAATGTTCAAGAAAAAAGGCTGATTGCCCACAAGGCTCAGAGTTTGATTGATGAAAATGAAGTCATTTTTATTGAGGCTGGAACAACAAATGAACTCTTAGTTGATGAATTGACTAGGACGGATATAACGGTTGTGACCAATTCTCCCCACCACGCTATTAAGCTGGCGGATAAGAAGATCCCCACCATTATTATTGGAGGGGAGCTCAAGTGGGCCACGGATGCCAATATCGGTCCCATCGCTTTTAATCAGATCAGTCAGTTCAACTTTGATAAGGCTTTTTTGGGAACTAACGGGATAGATAATGAAAATCTTACAACCCCTGATATCTATGAAGCTACTATCAAACAGGCTGTTATTGCTAGCAGTGAGGAGACCTTCGTGCTGACAGACAGTACCAAATTAGATCAGATAGCCTTTGCTAAATTTGCTAAGCTGTCTGATGTAACTGTGATTATTAACCAGTCTTCAAAGGCAATCGTCGATACTTTAAAAGAAAAAACGAAGGTGATAGAAGTATGATTTACACAGTAACCCTCAACCCTTCCATCGACTATATCGTTCGTCTAAATCATGTCGTTATAGGTAATGTTAACCGCATGGATAGCGATGATAAATTTGCAGGGGGAAAGGGTATTAATGTCAGCCGTATCCTGCAGCGTTTAGGTATTGATAACACAGCAACAGGTTTTATCGGTGGTTTCACAGGCAAGTTCGTTGAAGATGCCTTACTTGCTGAAAGCATTAGGACTAAATTTGTAGCCGTTGATCAGGATACGCGGATCAATGTTAAGATTAAAGCAGACGCTGAAACAGAAATCAACGGCCCTGGTCCTCAGGTAACACCTCATCAGCTGGCCCAGCTAGAGGAATTTCTTAGTAAGCTAACGTCTGATGATACCGTTGTCTTTGCAGGTTCAGCTCCGGCCAACCTTGGTAATCAGGTTTACAAACGCTTGATTCCTACTGCCAGAGAGACAGGAGCTCAGGTCGTCTGTGATTTTGAAGGTCAAACCTTGCTGGATGCTTTGGAATACCAGCCCCTTTTGGTCAAGCCCAATAATCACGAGTTGGAGGCGATCTTTGATGTTAAACTAAATGGCCTCGCTGATGTTGAAAAGTATGCACGAGAAATCCTAGCTAAAGGAGCTCAAAATGTTATCATTTCTATGGCAGGGGATGGTGCTCTTTTGGTAACACCAGAGGCCGCCTACTTTGCTAAACCGATCAAAGGAGAGGTGAAAAACTCTGTTGGTGCGGGTGATTCTATGGTAGCAGGTTTCACAGGTCAATTTGTCCGAACCAAGGATGCGGTTGAGGCGCTTAAGTGGGGAGTTGCCTGCGGAACATCAACAGCTTTCTCAGACGATCTAGCTAGCATTGAGTTTATAGAGGAAACATATCAAAAAGTAGAGGTAGAAAAACTATGAAAATTCAAGATCTCCTAAGAAAAGAGGTCATGTTGCTTGATTTGCAGGCGACTACCAAAGAAGCTGCTATTGATGAAATGATCAATAGCTTGGTGGATAAAGGAATCGTAACGGATTTTAGCACCTTCAAAGAAGGTATTATGAACCGTGAAGCACAGACATCGACTGGCTTAGGCGATGGAGTTGCTATGCCACACAGCAAAAATGCAGCTGTTAAGGAAGCAACGGTTCTCTTTGCTAAATCAGCAAACGGTGTCGACTATGAAGCACTTGATGGTCAGCCAACAGATTTATTCTTCATGATTGCAGCGCCGGATGGCGCCAATGATACGCACTTGGCCGCCCTAGCTGAGTTATCTAAGTATTTGCTGAAGGATGGCTTCGCTGATAAGTTGCGTCAGGTAACAACCCCAGAGGAAGTCATTGCGACTTTTGATCAGGCGGAAGAAGAAAATAAGGAAGAAGCCGCTGCACAGCCAGCTCAGGCTGCATCTGATGATAAGCCATTGGTTGTCGCTGTTACAGCGTGCACCACCGGTATTGCCCATACCTATATGGCCGAAGAAGCCCTTATCAAACAAGGTGAAGAGATGGGAGTTACCGTTCGTGTTGAAACGAATGGCGCGTCCGGTGTCGGTAATGCCTTAACTGCAGATGAAATCAAGCGTGCCAAGGGTGTCATTGTAGCAGCCGATAAAGCTGTTGAAATGGCTCGTTTTGATGGCAAGCAACTGATTTCTCGACCTGTTGCCGAAGGTATTAAGAAACCTGAAGAACTGATTAACACCATTTTGGACGGTAAGGCTGAAACATATACAGCAGCTCAAGGCGAGGCAACTGCTTCAGCTGATGAGGGCGAAAAGCAAGGGCTAGGTTCGGCTTTCTATAAACACCTTATGAGTGGAGTATCACAAATGCTGCCATTCGTTATTGGCGGTGGTATCATGATTGCTTTGGCTTTCTTAATTGATAACATCCTTGGTGTCCCTCAAGACCAGCTTGGTAATCTTGGTGTTTACCACCAATCGGCCGCCATCTTCAAGCAGATTGGTAATGCCGCTTTTGGGTTTATGTTGCCAGTGCTAGCAGGTTATATTGCCTATTCGATTGCTGAAAAGCCTGGTTTGGCCTCAGGATTTGCAGCTGGCTTCATCGCTTCTAATGGGTATGCGATCAATACGGTTGCTTATTTCTCAGGTAGCAAAGCTGCTCAAAATCCTAACTTAATTCCATCTGGTTTCCTAGGTGCCCTAGTTGGTGGTTTCATTGCTGGTGGGGTAGCACTTTTACTTAAAAAGTACGTCAAGGTTCCTCGTTCTTTAGAAGGTATTAAGTCTATCTTGCTTTTACCCTTGCTTGGTGTTGCTATTACAGGATTCTTGATGCTTCTAGTCAACATCCCAATGGGAGCCATTAATACTGCTCTCAATAACTTCCTAGAAGGCCTGTCAGGTAGTTCTGCCGTCTTGCTGGGCCTTATCGTTGGAGCTATGATGGCTATTGATATGGGTGGACCATTTAATAAGGCAGCTTATATTTTTGGGACAGGGACTTTAACTGCAGATGCTCTGTCCAATGGTGGTTCAGTAGTTATGGCGGCTGTTATGGCTGCAGGTATGGTTCCACCACTTGCCGTTTTTGTGGCAACTCGTATCTTCCCTAATAAATTTAGCCAAGAAGAACGCGATTCTGGTTTAACTAATATTGTGATGGGACTCTCCTTTATCACTGAAGGTGCCATTCCATTTGGCGCAGCTGATCCAGGACGTGCTATCCCAAGCTTTATGGTTGGTTCTGCCCTTACAGGTGCTCTAGTTGGTCTTTCTGGTATCAAACTGATGGCTCCCCATGGTGGTATATTTGTCGTTGCCCTAACGACTAACTGGTGGCTCTACCTTGTTTACGTTGCTCTTGGTGCAGTAGTGTCCGGTATCATCTTTGGCGCTCTTCGTAAAGAACAAGGAGCCTGAGACTTTCCTTATAAAAATCCTCGTTGAAAGGCGAGGATTTTTTCTTTAAGTTAATTAAGGCTCTCAGTGAGAATGATTATGTGGGTCCTATTTTTATGGAATCAACTATGCTAAAATTCTCTCTTCTTTTTTTATCTTACGAATTAAAAGGTAGGAGGAACTTTATGTATACTATTGAAATTCATCAGGATACTTTACGTCCCCGGGAGCGTCTATTAGCTCAAGGGGCAGAACAGTTGAGCAATCAAGAATTATTAGCAATTTTATTGAGAACTGGGACTAAGCAGCAGCATGTTTTATCCTTAGCCAATAATATTTTAGAAGCTTTAGATAACCTAGCAGATTTTCGGTTGCTATCTTTGGAAGAATTACAGGCAATTTCTGGTATTGGTCGTGTGAAATCCATTGAAATTAAGGCTATGTTAGAATTTGCTAAAAGAGTTAACCAAGCTGCGAACACTTCGGGCGAACGTATTATTTCCAGTGAGCAGCTAGCAAAGAAAATGATTGCTGATTTAAGGGATAAACGTCAAGAACATCTTGTTGCTCTTTATTTAGATACACAAAATCGTCTGATTAAGCAACAAACAATTTTTATTGGCAGTGTCCGTCATTCAATTGCTGAGCCAAGGGAGATTTTGCACTATGCCTGCAAGGTTATGGCAACTTCAGTTATCATTGCCCATAACCATCCGTCTGGACAGTCTAACCCTAGTCAGCATGATATCACCTTTACGAAAAAAATAAAACGATGCTGTGATGATCTGGGGGTAGAACTCCTAGATCACATCATCGTTGGTTCAGGTAGTTATTATAGCTTTCGAGAAGAAACGGACCTTATTATTTAAAGTTCATTGACAAAATAGTTGAAGAGTTCCTGATCGGCTTTTCGGTTACCAATAAGCAATTCCGGGTGCCATTGCACACCCATGAAGTGGATGTCGGGGTGATTAGATTCAACGGCCTCGATCGTTTGATCGTTTGGATCTTCAGCAATAACATCCAAAAAAGGAGAAAGTTCCTTGATACTTTGGTGATGAAAAGAATTGATAGAGCTTTGAGTACCATAAATCTCAGCTAACCTAGTATGATCTTTAACCGCCATATCATGATAGAGGTAGTCTGACGGTTTATCTTGCCAGTGATTCTCTATTGCTTGATTGAGACTGCCTCCCAATGCAACATTCATCAGCTGGGTGCCGCGACAGACAGAAAAAATAGGTTTTTCTTGACGAATTGCCTCATCAATAATCGCAAATTCAAAATCATCTCGACGCCGCAAAAAATCATTATCGCTAGCTTGATTCACTTCGTGATAAAAGTCGGGATCCACATTTTGACCGCCGATTAAGAGGACTTTATCAACCATAGAGACATAGGGCTTGGCATCTTCTATTTTTCCAATAGGGAATAAAAGCGGGAGACCGCCGGCTTTTTTGACACCCTCAACAAAGCCTGTTGGAGCGTAGCTCCAAGGAATATCATCATTGGGATTGGGTCTTTCATTAGTAGTAATGCCGATAATAGGCTTTGATTTCATAGGCAACCTCCTAGATAAGAATTGGGTAACATAAGTCGAAAATAGGATCGGGGTTCTGGAACAGTCATGTCAATGTTAGGTAATTATTGGCTCTGATTCATAAAATACAGGAGGGTTTGTAACTCACTAGTTAAATCAACATACTGGACAAATACGCCCTTAGGAAGACTAAGGTTAACAGGTGAAAAGCTAAGAATACCTTTGATACCAGATTGGACTAATTGCTCTGAGACCTCCTGCGCCTTAACACTGGGAACTGTTAGAATGGCGGTATGGCAGTCAGCACCATCCAAGCGATCTTTTATAGTCGAGATACCATAAATAGGAATATCGTCATCGGTTTTTGTGCCTACAAGTACATTATCATCGGTATCAAAAGCCATAATAATCTTCATTTTATTGCGTTCATGGAAGCGGTAGTGGAGCAAGGCTCGCCCCATATTCCCGCAGCCTACCAAAGCTACATTTGTGATAGAGTGATCGTGAAGAATATCGGCAAAAAAATTCATTAATTTTCTAACATCATAGCCAAATCCTCGGCGCCCTAATTCTCCAAAATAAGAGAAGTCTCGACGAACGGTGGCAGAGTCAATCCCAATCGCTTCAGCAATCTGCTTAGAGCTAGCTTTTTCAATATTTTCAGCATAAAAACGTTTGAAAGTTCTATAGTAAAGCGACAAACGTTTGGCCGTAGCCTTAGGAATAGATTTATCAATAGCCATAGAAACTATATCTCCAATCCTTTAGAGTTCAATACTACCTTAATTGTAGAACAAGTTTGTGAAAACTGCAACAAATTAGTGATAAAAAAATCCTATGGTTATCATAGAATTCTTTTATCGATTCACAAAAAGACTAAATCTCCGTTTTAGTGAACACATCGCGCTCAACCAAGCTATCCATTAAGAAATAGAATTTATCTTGAATAATACACGTTTTATCCGTCTTAAAAATGTTAACCTGCCGCAAGCCAGACTGATCCGTAATAATAAGTTTGAAAGATTGTAAGTCCTTATTGATCGTAATTTTAAGTGGGAAGCCGTTGCCAGAATTTGGAATTTCCTCCAAAAGGCGATTCAGTTCGTAGTGGCCTAGCTTGTTCTGGGTAAAGGTCATATCACCCAAGGTGTACTTCTTAAGATTAGGGTTAATAGAGTAGCTGTAGTGACAATCAGGAAGATAGATCGTTTTTTCAAAAGCCATAATTATTTGATAAGCTCCTTTATTTGATGGGCTAAAAGCTGTAGGTCTTCAGCTGTATTTAATTCTGAAAGACTAATGCGAATAGATTCTTGTAATCTTGGTGAATCAGCTCCGTACAGAGCTGTTAGAACATGGCTAGGATCGACTGTACCTGCAGTGCAGGCAGAACCAGTCGAAACTGCAAATCCAGCCAAGTCCAGCTGTGTTAGTAACAGTCCATTATTGACATTAGGAAAGCCAATATTGATGACATGGGGCATAGCAGTATTCCCACCGTTTAGGTAATAATCAAGGCCTTCTATCTTGGATAAGAAGATTTGACGCAGTTGACTGACCTTTTGGAAATTTTGTTCTAAATACTCTTGGGTTTCTCTAAGTGCTTGAGCCATACCAGCGATACCAATTATATTTTCAGTGCTGGCCCGCTTCTTATTTTCTTGTTCGCCACCATGCAGTAGGCTATCTATATAATGAGGCTGTGCGTAAAGGAACCCCACCCCTTTGGGACCATGAAATTTATGGGCAGAAGCAGAAAGAAAATCGATACCCAGCTGTTCTGGAATAATTTTCACCTTGCCTATAGCTTGAACAGCATCAACATGAAAAACAGCTTGGTGATCTACTAAAATTTTACCGAACTCAGCGATGGGCAAAAGAGTGCCAGTTTCATTATTAGCAAACATGGCACTGACTAATATAGTGTCCTCGCGCAAGGCCTTAGATAGGGAATTTGGTGTAATCTGACCGTTTTCATCTGGCTGTAAGTAAGTAACTTCAAAACCAAAGCGCTTCTCAAGATATTGCATGACATGCAAGACAGAATGGTGCTCAACAGCGGTTGTAATAAGGTGTTTCCCTTTATCTTGGTTGGCCAGAGCATAGCCCTGAATCGCCATATTGTTACTCTCAGTACCGCCAGATGTAAAGATAATTTTATTAGCCTGACTACCTAAATACTGTGCAATGACATGACGGCTATCCCTCAGTAATTGGTTGGCCTGCCGCCCGTAGGTATGAATGCTGGAAGGATTTCCAAAGGTTTCGGTCATCACTTTTGTCATAGATTCGATAACACCTGGGGTTAGTGGAGTTGTCGCAGCATTATCGAGATAAATCATTTGTTAAACCTCACTGTCTGCAGTGTAAGTAAAGAGTGGACTGAGTGGTTGGTGGTTATGGATACGGGTGATGGCATCTCCAATCAGTTTGCTAGCTGAAATATAGGTGACGTTACTGCTGATTCTCTCTTTAGTTACAACAGAATCAGTAACAAGAATTTCTTTGATCGGAGCAGCCTCTAAGATATCAGCTGCTCCACTAGCAAAAAGACCGTGGCTGGCTACAGCATAGATTTCAGAAGCTCCCTCACGTTCAACGATTTTAGCCGCCTCGGCAAAAGTTTTACCGGTATTTAGGATATCATCAATAAGAATAGCTTTCTTACCGATAACTTCACCAATGATGTAGCCTTCTTCACGCTGGGCATCATCCTGAGCATAGTCAATAATAGCAATAGGAGCATTTAAATATTCTGCTAAACTGCGCGCTCGTTTAATACCAGAGTTTTTCGGACTAACCACAACGACATCAGAACCCGTAAGCCCTTTATGAGCATAACGATCCGCAAATAAGGGAACAGTGAAAAGATTGTCAACAGGAATGTCAAAGAATCCCTGAACTTGAACCGCATGCAGATCAAGTGTTAGAATACGATCGGCTCCTGCCTTGACTAACATATTAGCAACTAGCTTGGCTGTGATTGGCTCACGACGTTGAGCGATGCGATCTTGGCGAGCGTAGCCAAAGTAGGGCATGATAACATTAACCGAGTTTGCGCTAGCTCGTTTGCAGGCATCAATCATAATCAATAGCTCCCAGAGGTTATCATTGACAGGAAGACTGGTAGATTGGATAACGTAGATATCAAAACCGCGTACACTTTCTTCAATATTGATCATAATTTCGCCATCTGAAAACTGCTTAGATGACAATTTGCTGAGAGGAATACCAGATGCCTTGGAAATTTTTTCAGCAATTGCGGTATTAGACGTTAACGAAAATAATTTGGGGGTGCTCGCTGCTGCCATAGTAAAAATAGCTCTCCTTGTTCTAACTGCAAAGCTCTCGGTTCTTTTAGATTGTCTAGATGAGATTATAATAGTCCCATAATAAAAAATCAGACTGATAAAGCGCCAAGAGCCATATGTTAAAAGTTTACCTTCTTCATTGTATCAAAAAAGGCTGATTTTTTCAGCCTGTCTTTACTATTTTAGTGTAAGATTAGTTAGTTTTTAAGGTTGAGCAAAAGCGTGCCACCTTGCTTTTAGCATATTTGAGATCAATACCATGTTCAGCTAGAAAAGTTTCGAAATCTGCTTTCCCTTGTTGGGCCTCTTTGACTTCTAATTCCAACTCGTAGTCAATTCGGCCGGAATAGTTATTTTTATCGAGAGCCATGAGACCGATTGGCGTTTCTTTCTCACGTCGAATAGTTGTTAAATGACCTAAATTTTTGAGCTGGCCACAGTCAATACCGCGTTGAATCAGCAAATCTTTTATGGCATTGTCAGGAAAATCACAGGATTCAATAATCGTACGTGCTTGTTCGCGTGATAAATCGAGGTTATGCTCCAAAGTTCCCACTGGCTCAGGGATCTTTAGGGTCATTTCAGCCCTCTTATCAAAAGTGCGAATCCGAAGGGACAGGCGCTTTTGACGCATAGTAAAATTATCAGTGTCAAAGTAGTAGTTGGTTTGGGTAATTGGAAGGATGTGCGAAAAGAGAGCTTCCATGCGCTGAAACTCTGCCTTATTGAGCATAGTCTTATATTCTATTTCCAAGTGGTTCATGTCATGATTTTCCTTTGCAGACCTATTTATGGTATAATACTGATTAAAATAATTCTATAAAAAAGTGGGGGTTTTTACAAGATTTGACTGTAAATGCCCCTTGTAAAAACAGGAGTTTAACAAAAAATAATTATGGAATGGGAAGCCTTTTTAGACCCCTATATTCAGACTGTTGGCGAATTAAAAATTAAATTTCGTGGTATTCGTAAGCAGTTTCGTAAACAAAACCGCCATTCGCCAATTGAGTTTGTCACAGGCCGCGTTAAACCTATTGAAAGCATCAAAGAAAAAATGGCTCTCCGTGCGATTAAAGAGAAGCACCTAGCAGAAGATATGCAGGACATTGCTGGTATTCGTATCATGGTGCAGTTTGTAGATGACGTTCAGGAAGTGTTGGAACTGATTCGTCGGCGTCATGATATGCGTATTGTACAAGAGCGCGACTACATTAATAATCGTAAGGCCAGCGGATATCGCTCTTACCATGTGATTATTGAGTACCCTGTTGATACCATTGAAGGGCAGAGGAAGGTTTTAGCCGAGATTCAGATACGGACTTTGGCCATGAATTTTTGGGCTACGATTGAGCATTCTCTCAATTATAAATATCAGGGCGACTTTCCAGAGGAGATTAAACAACGTTTAGAGGTCACCTCTCGTATTGCTCGCGAATTAGATGAAGAGATGCGCAAAATCCGAGATGACATCAAGGAAGCTCAGCTTCTATTCGACCCAGTAAGCAGAAAATTAAGTGACGGTGTGGGAAACAGTGATGACACAGATGAATTATACAGGTAAGCCTCAAGCTAGGGTCGCCATTATCGCTAATGGGAAATATCAGAGTAAGCGAGTGGCGTCAAAGATTTTTAGTGCCCTCAAGCATGATCATGATTTTTATCTAAGTAAGGAAAATCCTGATATTGTAATTTCTGTTGGGGGAGACGGAATGCTTTTATCCGCCTTTCATATGTATGAAAAATCTTTAGACAAAGTGCGATTTGTCGGTATTCATACAGGACATCTAGGTTTCTATACCGATTATCGTGATTTTGAAGTGGACGAGTTTTTGAAAAACTTACGTACTGATCGAGGTGAGAAAATCTCCTACCCTCTTTTGCGCGTGACAGTTACCATGGCAGACGGACGGGTGGTGACAGCTAGAGCTTTAAATGAGGCTAGCCTGCGACGATTAGAAAAAACCATGGTGGCTGATATCGCTATCAACGGGACTCAGCTGGAACGTTTTCGTGGGGATGGACTAACTGTATCAACACCGACAGGCAGTACAGCCTATAATAAATCTATCGGAGGTGCAGTGCTCCACCCTACTGTTGAAGCTTTTCAGATAACGGAAATTGCTAGCCTTAATAATCGTGTTTACCGGACTTTGGGAAGCTCTGCTATCATACCTAAAGGTCAAGTCGTTACTGTTGAACCTAAGCGAGTCGGTTCCTATACCGTTTCTATTGACAATAAATCTTTCAACTATCGCAATGTTTCCAAGATGGAATTCTCCCTTGATGATAAAAAAATTAGTTTTCTGTCCTCACCTAACCATATAGGTTTTTGGGAGCGTGTGAAGGATGCCTTTATCGGCGAGGTAGAAACGTGATATTTGAATTCGTGGCAGACAGGCGCTGCAAAATCAAAACCTTACTGCATGGGCACGACATTTCTAAAGCTCTTCTAGCCAAGATTAAGTTCAAAGGTGGGAATATCTGGGTAAATGGCATTGAACAAAATGCCATTTATTTATTAGATATAGGAGATAAGGTCACTATCGATATTCCTAATGAGATTGACCAAAATAACAGCCTAGAGCCAATTCAGCATGACTTGAATATTGTCTATGAAGATAAGCATTTCTTGGTGCTGGATAAACCAGCAGGTTATGCAAGTATCCCGAGCAGTCTGCATTCTAATACGATGGCAAATTTTGTTAAAGCCTACTATTTGGATAAAGGGTACCCCAACCAGCAAATTCACATTGTTACGCGATTAGATAAAGATACCAGCGGTCTTATGCTGTTTGCTAAGCACGGCTACGCTCATGCTCGTATGGATAAACAGCTTCAAGCCAAGACCATTGAAAAGCGCTATTATGCTCTGGTGATGGGTGGTGGTAGACATTTACCTGAACAAGGAGAAATTATAGCGCCGATTGCTCGCGATGAGGATAGTATTATTACGCGTCATGTTCATCCTTCTGGTAAGTATGCTCATACGAGTTACCGCCTTATTGGATGTTTTGGTGATGTTGACTTAGTTGATATCAAGTTGCACACAGGACGTACACATCAGATTAGGGTCCATTTTAGACACATTGGGTATCCCTTGCTGGGGGATGATCTCTATGGAGGAGCGATGACCTATGGTATTCAGCGTCAAGCTCTGCATTGTCATACCCTGAGGTTTTGGGATCCCTTCACTGAGCAGGAGCGCTTTTTCGAATCCGGCTTGACAGATGATTTTGAAAACGTTATCATGAACCTACAAACTGATTTAGAATAGAGGAGTTATTCATGTTACGAAGTTTATTTGGCGACTTGAGGACGAAAATTGCCGGTAAGGGGATTAGAATTGTTTTTCCTGAAGGAAATGACGAAAGAGTTGTCAGAGCTGCGGCTCGTCTCAAGTTTGAAGGGCTGGTTGAACCGATTATTCTGGGAAATGATGCAGAGGTCCGTGGCCTCCTTCATGAGTTAGGATTCGTTAACCAAGACTATATTGTTATTGACCCCTATAACTTTCCCTATTTTGAGGATATGAAGTCCTTGTTCCTGGATATTCGAAAAGGGAAGGTTAGCCCAGAAGAAGCAGATAGGCTCCTTCGCGATGTTAATTATTTCGGTGTTATGTTGGTCAAAATGGAAGTGGCTGATGGTATGGTTTCGGGTGCGATTCACTCAACGGCAGACACCGTGCGGCCAGCTTTGCAAATTATTAAAACGAAGCCAGGTATCTCACGGACATCAGGTGTTTTCTTAATGAATCGGGACAATACTGATGAGCGCCTGATCTTTGCGGACTGCGCTATCAATATCGATCCCAACGCTCAGGAATTAGCTGAAATAGCTGTGAATACAGCGGATACTGCGAAAATTTTTGATCTTGACCCCAAGATTGCTCTGCTTAGTTTTTCTACTAAAGGAAGTGCTAAGGCTCCTCAGGCTGAAAAAGTTCAGGAGGCTACCAGACTGGCCAAAGAGATGGCGCCCGATTTAGCCCTTGATGGTGAACTCCAGTTTGATGCTGCTTTCGTTCCTACAACAGCAGCAATCAAAGCACCGGATAGTGATGTAGCAGGACAAGCTAATGTTTTTATATTCCCTGATCTCCAGTCGGGCAATATCGGTTACAAGATCGCACAGCGACTAGGTATATTTGAGGCGATCGGGCCTATTCTACAGGGATTAAATATGCCTGTTAACGATTTATCCCGTGGCTCTAGTGCAGAAGATATATATAAGTTGGCTATTATCACAGCGGCGCAGTCTGTCGAATAAAAATTTATTGTGATAAGGACTGTTATAAAGGTATATCAAGGTCAGGATTTTTATCCCGACCTCTTCTAGTTTTGTGATACTCAAGGAAAACAAAAATCAGATGAATGACGGATCGCAGACAGTTTAACTTCCCTATAGTTTGGGATTAGGAGTTAGGCACATACCAGCTTGTATCGCTAAAACAGAGTAAGGAGGCATTGCTGATGTCTCGTTTTGACTCTTACTGGGTTTATGTAGTAAATGCTGAATAAAGTCATCTGCGGCCTTTAGCTGTTTCTAAAATTAAATTAGTGGTACTATTTCCATCCATAGCCAGTCAAGCTCGGTTGTTAGAGCACCCCCTTGTTTTAAGCATGAACATTATGGCAGAAGGGTAAAACTTGGAACATTTATACGCCAGTTTTAAAAATAAAAAGATTGGGAGCTGTGGAGCTAAAATATTTACAAAAATGATTCTGAGAGGACCAAAAGACTTGCGATGAGAGGAATTATCAAAATTTTATGAGGAGAAAAAGATATGACAAAAATAATAATGGTTACAGGAGCCACTGCAGGGTTTGGTCAGGCTATCGCTCAGCTCTTTGTCTCTAAGGGTTATCGTGTTATCGGCACAGGGCGACGCCTAGAAAAATTAGAGGAGCTGTCCCAAAAATTAGGGGAGCATTTTTACCCTCTCCAGATGGATATGATGTCAGTAGATAACATTTCAGCGGCTCTTGGCAGCTTACCGGCGGAATGGTTCTCTATTGATATTTTAGTTAACAATGCTGGTCTGGCTCTAGGATTAGATAAAGCCTATGAAGCTAATTTTGATGACTGGCAGACTATGATTCAGACCAATATTATAGGTTTAACCTACTTAACACGGCAAGTTCTTCCCCAGATGGTAGAGCGTCAGTCGGGTTATATCATTAATATTGGATCAACAGCTGGTACAGTTCCCTATCCTGGAGCTAATATTTATGGTGCCAGCAAAGCTTTTGTCAAGCAGTTTTCGTTAAATTTACGAGCCGACTTAGCAGGAACGAAAGTACGAGTTAGTAATATAGAACCAGGTTTGTGCGAGGGTACTGAATTTTCAAATGTCCGTTTTAAAGGGGACAATCAGCGTGCTGCCGATCTTTATAAAGGCGCTAATGCGATACGCCCAGAAGATATTGCTAATACGGTTTTCTGGTTGGTTGAGCAACCAGAACATGTGAATGTCAATCGTATTGAGATTATGCCAACATCGCAAAGTTTTGGGCCACAGCCAGTCTATCGCGAAAAAAAATAGGTGCCACCTATCATTAAAAAAGACTGGGCAAAAACTTGTCCAGTATCCTATTTTAAAACAAACTCTTAACGCAGTGGTTGGGAGTAAGACTCGTTGGCTAGACCAAGAAGTCTTACTACTGCACAGTTCATTAGGTGCTTTAGCACCGAACCACTGCTGGCGGGCTTTCTTTTTCCCGCAAAGCCAAAGCGGAATATCTAAACAAATGTGATGAACGCTGTTCATCCTATCTCCAAACTCCAAAGGTCCCCCGGACCTTTGGAGTTGTGCGTGGGTGGGTTAAAAAGGTCTGGGAGACTTTTTAATCGGGAAATAAAGCTTGCAAAGCAAGTGTCAAAAACGGTCTGGGGAGAGACTGTTTCAGGTCACCACTCCCTTTGTTTGAAATAAACTAGCATAGCAGTGAGTAAAGTGACCCGCTCAACGCTCTCCTTGTCAACAAGCTTCAACTCTTTTCCAGATAGTTGATTCATTTGTACAAGGTAAAATTCAAATTGTCGGTGGGTTGTCTGAGGTGTGGGCCCTAAGCCAGGAGAGTAAGCAGATGTTTTGGATAAAGGCCCTTTCAGGAAGAGTGACAAGCAGCATTAAAAAATGTGATGGTTTCGCACTCTTTTGTTTACAACGATTCACGGTTAAAACTAGTCATCGTCAAATTGATGATCACTGATAGAGGCACCGGAGGTCGTATCAGACCAGCTAACAATAGCTTGTCCGCTCTCCTTCAGATAGCTGGTCAATAGTGGTTTAAGATCTTGAATATAAGAGCATACACCTAAGCAGATACCCTTTTCATCGTGTAGTAACTGGTAGGATTGTATCAAAACACGGTCAAAGGACTCGATAGGTAACTGTGTATGCAGGCTGTGGTCAGAAGAATTTTGAAGTGCTTCCCAAACCCATTCTGGTAAAACTGAAGGCTCCTCGCTTAAAAATAAATTATCGCCAGAGTAATTATTTGAATAAACAAGTTGCAAGTCTTTATTATAAAAGCTCAGATGATAAGGCAAGTGATTCAAAAATTTTAGTGCATCGTGGTTTAACATAACCTTTATCATAGTGGTTTTATGTAAAAAATGCAAGAAATCAAGTTTGTAAAGCCTATCTATCTGCTATGATTGTTGAACTCTTCTAGCATAAAGCCCATTAATTTGCGGCTGTTCTTTTTAAAAACTTAAATTGTCAAATTAAGTTGGACAGTTTCACCTGACTCAGAAAAACATGATAAGGTGTTTGATAATTTAGAGATTTTCTAGGAATCTTGTTTCTCCTATCAGCTATAGCTGATAAAATGGTT